>CAMLLA010000324.1 GCA_946480525.1 uncultured Asticcacaulis sp.
GAAGGTATAGCGGTGCAGGCCGGCACGCATGGCCGCCGTCAGTTCGGCCGTCACCCCGCTGTCGGTCAGGTCGACGCGATAATAGCCGGGGAACGCAACCTCGTTGGCATAACGTGAGCGATAGCCCTGCGTCGGATTGTCCAATGGCCCGGGCTGCAGCTTCACCTCACCGGTACGTGGAACGACCAGGGCATCGAGCAGATCCGGACACCCCGTTCCGCTGAGATGGGTATGTGAAAACCCCATGATCGAGCGGTCTTGCTGGTGGTACCCGGAGCACGAATCCCAACCGACATTGGAGGTATCAGGCGACAGCTGCACCATGCCGAAAGGCATTGTCGCGCCAGGGTAGGTGTGGCCGTGGCCCGCCGTGCCGATAAAGGGATCGACGTGGTCGCAAAGCGAGTCATTCATGGCGAAGGCAGCGGATGGCAAGGCGCCTGTGGCGGCGGTTCCGGCAAGGACCTGGCGGCGGGAAAGCATGACGGACCTCAGGCCAGGAGTTGCGGCTTTTCGGCCGACAGGTGCAGGATCAACGTGCCGAACAGGCTGTTGGCCCAGGCGAACCACGACCGCGTAAAGATGGCCGCGTCATCCTTGCCGACGCTTTCGTTCATGAAGCCGCGCGGACCTGCGGCAACTTTCAGCATCCTCAGACACTCGCGGATCTCGTCGTCGCTGGTCGATGTCAGAGCCTGCATCATCAGCGAGATCGGCCAGACGGTGTTCAGGCCCGAATGCGGGCTGCCGACGCCCTTCAACACCTTGCCAGCGTAATAGTAGGGATTGCGATCGCTCAACACCGCCGCGCGCGTGCGCAGGTACAGCGGGTCGTCCTTGGCGCAGAAGCCAAGATAGGGCAGGCTAAGCAGGCTCGGGACATTGGCGTCGTCCATGAACAGCGCATTGCCGAAACCGTCGACCTCATAGGCCCAGATGGCGTTGCCGTCCTTGTCCTTGGTGCGGCCATAGACATAGAGGCCGCGTTCGACCTCGCCCGCCAAAGCCAGGCAGTCGACGGCGAACACCGGATCGAGCCCCATGGCGTCGGCGTGCTTGGCCAGTTGGCGCAGGCTGACCACCGCAAAAGCGTTGCCGGGGATGAAGTACGGATAGGTGCAGGCGTCGTCCGAAGGCCGGAAGCCGGAATGGATCATGCCGGTATATTTCGTCGGCCAGCCATAGCCGCGCGGCAGGGTCTCGGTCGGTTCGGTGGCCGTACGGTTAAAGCGGTAAGGACCGTCATTCTCTTTCCGCTGCTGTTCGCGGAAGGTCTTGAGCACCGTGCGCATCGCCGCCTGCCAGGTGTCGTCAAACGGCGTCGCATCCCCGGTCGCTTCGATATACTGGTTCGCCAGGCGGATCGGATAGCACAGCGAGTCGATCTCCCATTTGCGTTCGGCCACGCCCGGCTTCATGTCGGTCTGGTCGGTCAGCGACCACGACAGATCGGTTTTCGCCGTCGGGTCGCGCATATAGGCGTTGGCATAAGGATCGATCAGGATGCAGCGCGCCTGGCGCTGGAACAGGCCGTGGAACATGGTTCGCAAGGCCGCATCCTTGGCCGCCAGCGCGACATAGGGCTCGACCTGGGCCGAGGAGTCGCGCAGCCACAGGGCACTGATGTCGCCGGTGATGACAAAGGTATCGGGCTTGCCATCCACCGTTCCCGTCGTCACTGTCGTATCGAGCGTATTGGGGAAACAGTTTTCGAACAGACGCGCCAGTTCCGGGTCCTTGATCGTCTTGACCGTTGTCTTGATGTGGGCTTCGACCGCGGCATTGGGGAATTTGCGCGTGGCCACCAGCGGGCGCTTGCCACTGGCGACGACCGGCGACATGGCCGGGATTTCGGCAAGGGCGCGCGTGGCGGCGAATGTCGCCGCCGCCGTCAGACCGAGGATGAGTTGCCTGCGTTGCATGTGCGCTCCTAGATTTGGACGAGGCCCGGACGGTCCCAGATCTGGTTCTTGCCGCCGGCGACCGAGCGTTCGGCGCCGTCGTGCAGGTCCAGCACGATGATCTCGTTGCGGCCAACCTTGAGGTACGGCGCCGGCACGAACAGGGCGTGCTGCGGCCCGACCGACCAGTGGCGGCCGAGATTATGGCCGTTGACCCAGGCATAGCCCTTGCCCCAGCCGCGCATGTCGAGGAAGGTATAGCCAACTTCCGTCAGATCGAACCCACCGCGATAAAAGGCCGGACCACTGACGTGCGCGGTCGAAAAGCGCAAGGCACTGAGGTCATCGAGCGGCAGGCTATAGTGCTCCCAGCCTTCGAGCGCCGCGCCATTCAGCATGACATCGCCGATCAGGCCCTTCTGGTCCTTGCCGATCTGGTCGCCGTAATTGATGCGGCCCATGATATCGACCAGGACGTCGATTTCGTTGCCCTTTTTGGCTGCGATATCGATCTGCGTCTCGTGATAGCGGCGATCGAGCACGCCGGCTGGAACGCCCGCGACCGACACTTGCGCATAGTCGCGGACCTCGCCGAACGTGAGCGCACCCTTGGCCGTCGCCGTCGCCTTGTGGCGATAGAGGATCATACCATGCGGCTGGTCGAGCTGTTCCAGGGTGCGCGGGCTTTTCGCCGTTACCGGCTTGCCGAGCAGTTGCGTCAGCGACGCTTTTTCATGCAGGCGGAAGCGCTTGATGTCGATCGCCTTTTCCGGCTCAGGCATCGCCGTGAAGCGATCCTTGGGCAGGAAGGCCTGGAACAGGGCCTTGGCGGCTTCGTATTTCGGCGTCGGGCGCCCGGCTTCGTCCAGCATGGCGTCGTAGTCATAGCTGGAAATATCCGGCTGGTAAGTCCGGCTGTTCTTGTCGAAATTGGCGCCGGCATCGAAGCCATAGGAGGTCCCGCCGTGCAGCATATAGAAGCTGATCGATATCCTGTTTTCCAGCATCCACTTCAGGCTGTCGATCAGCGGCGGGATCGGCATGGAGGAATGCATCTCGCCGAAATGGTCGAACCAGCCGCCCCACAGCTCGGTGCACATGCGCGGACCCGAATTCTTGAACTTGCCGAAGCGTTCGAACTCGACTTTCGCCTTGTCGTGGGTGCCGAAATTGATGCCGTTGAACAGTTCCGGCAAGGCGCCGTTTTCAATGACGGCGGCGCCATCGACCGTGTAGAGCGCGCCCCGGAAGCCTGCTGCGCGGACCTGGTCCTTGACCGCACGCATATAGGTCAGGTCGTTGCCGAACGAACCGTATTCGTTTTCGACCTGGGTCATCAGGATCGGACCGCCGCGGTCGATTTCGAGATGCGCGACCTCCTGGCCAATACGCTTCAGCCACGCCCCCGATGGGTCCATATAGCGCGGATCGAGCGAGCGCGGACGGATGTCCGGATCGTTCAGCACCCAGCCGGGATAGCCGCCATTGTCCCATTCACCGCAGATATAGGGGCCGGGGCGTAAGAGCACCCACAGGCCTTCTTCCTGGGCAGTCTTGATCCACGCCGCCAGATCGAGATTTCCCGTGAAGTCATAGAATCCTTTACGCTTTTCGTGGGCGTTCCAGAAGACGTAGGTCGACAGCGTATTCAGCCCCAGCGCCTTCAGCTTGCGCAGGCGGTCGCGCCACAGTTCGCGCGGGATGCGCGGATAGTGCATCTCACCGGCCATCAGGTGCAGCGGCTTGCCGTCGAGAACGAAATCGTCGCCAACAATGCCAAAACGCGCATTGGCGGCCAGGGCAGCGCCGGCAGGAATGAGACCGGCGGCGGCGGCCGAAAACGCGGTCATGGCAGCGAGAAGGTCTCTGCGAGTGGTCATGGGTTACTCACTATTTGGGGAGGGCTTGGGTGCCCGTCAGGATGACGTCTGTGCTGACGCTATTGGGGCCGGGTTGCCCGCCGCCAACAGAGAGGCCGTAGGTGCCGGGCCGCTGGGCGCGTTCGCCCCGGCGGCTGACGGTCGACAAATCGCGTGGCGTAAGCTCAAAGGTGACGTCGCGGCTTTCGCCGGGCTTGAGGTGCAGGCGCGTAAAGCCCGCCAGACTGTATTTCAGCTTCTGCGCATCGGCCGGCGGCGTCAGGTAAAGCTGGGCGACCTCGTCCCCGGCAACAGAACCGGTATTGGTCACCGTCGCGGTGACCTTCAGCCCCTGCCCCGCCGCCAATGTGCCTTCGGACAGGCGGATATTGCTGTAGCCGAAGGTGGTGTAGGACAGGCCGTAACCGAAGCCATAGAGCGGATCGCCGGTGAAGTAGCGATAGGTCCGGTTGTCCATGCGGTAGTCGATGAAGGGCAACAGATCCTGCACCGACCGGTAGAAGGTAACGGGCAGACGACCCGACGGATTGTTCTGGCCGGTCAGGGTCTCGGCGATCGCCGTGCCCCCGGCTTCGCCCGGATACCAGGCCTGCAACAGGGCGTCGGCATTGTCATCGGCCCAGTTGAGCGCAACCGCGCCGCCGGACAGATTGACAACGATCAACGGCTTGCCTGTGGCCTTCAGCGCTTTCAGCAGGGCCTCCTGGCGTGCCGGCAGGCTCAGATCCGTGCGGTCGCCACGGTCGAAGCCGGGGACCAGGATCGACAGCTCCTCGCCCTCGATGTCAGGCGACAGGCCAACAAAGGCGACCACGGCGTCAGCATCTTTCGCGGCCGCAAGGGCCTCGGCAATCTGTGCGTCCTGCGGCGCCTGCCATTGTAGGCGCA
>CAMLLA010000325.1 GCA_946480525.1 uncultured Asticcacaulis sp.
AACAGCTACAATCTGATTTACGGAGACCTTCAGGCCGATTTCCAGGCGCGGGTCGACCTCTTCCGCGCCATGCCAGATACAAATTGACTTGACTGCGCGGCGCGGACTAACTGCCTGAACGAGATATGGCGAGGCATGATGGCGGATCAGACGGAACAGACGGATCAGACACCGCGGGCGGTTCCCGACAGCGTGACCATCTGCATCACCAGCTGCGGCCGCCTCGACCTGCTGGAAAAGACGCTTGAGACGTTTCAGCGCTACAATACCGGCGGCAAATACATCGTCTCGGAGGATTCGGCGGACGATGGCGTGATCGCCGCCGTCAAGGCGCGCATGCCCTATGCCCAGGTGCTGACAGGCGAGGGGCGCACCGGCCTGATGACGTCGATCGACCGCCTCTATTCGGCGGTGGAAACGCCCTATCTCTTCCATCTCGAAGACGACTGGGCGTTTGACGGTCCGGTAGACTGGGAAGGTGCTTTGGCGGCGTTCGACGCCAATCCGAAGATCACCAATGTCACGGTGCGGGCGTTTGATGAGATCAAGGGCAAGTATCGCCGGCGCTCCACACCTGAGACCTATGCGGGTCGGGACTTCGCCCATATCAGCCCGAAGGCGCATCCGGAATGGTTCGGCTGGTCGCCCAATCCGGGCCTGTTCCGTACCGAGATCTACCACCGCTATAAGCCGTTCAACCGCGTGACACCCGATCGCATGTCGGCCATCATCAAGGAGATCGGCACTCAGGCGTTTCTGCTGCCTGGCGTTGCACGCCATATCGGCCACGGCCGCAATGTGTCCGACCCTGGCACGGCGCCGCGTCCCAAGAGCAAGATAGGCAAATATATCCGCTTCTGGAAATATCAGCTCTATTACGCCGGCATCCTCAAGTCGCCGTTTTAGGTGCAGGAATTGGTACTGCCGGTTTTTGGCGGGGATGGGCGCATTTTGAAGTCAGTTCAGACCCTTCCAGGATGCGTCCATGTCCAAGATCGATTTCAAAGCCGAATACAAGTCTCTCTATAGTGCGCCGTCAAAGGATTTCGTCCTGGTCGACGTGCCGCCCCTGCCGTACCTGATGTATGATGGCGCAGGTGATCCCAACAGGGCGCCGGAATACAAGCAGGCTGTCGAAGCGCTTTACTCCCTGTCCTACACGCTGAAATTCATGTCGAAGCGGGCATTCGACCGCGACTATGTCGTGGGGCCGCTGGAAGGGCTGTGGTGGGCAGACGATATGTCGACCTTTGTCACGCGGCAGAAGTCGAAATGGTCATGGACCATGATGATCATGCAGCCTGAATGGATCACCGCCGATCATGTGAAGGCGGCGCTCAGCGAAGTCATGATGAAGAAGGGCCTGCCGGGCGTAGAGCAGGCGCGGCTCGAAGTGCTGGACGAGGGATTATGCGCCCAGATACTGCACATCGGATCCTACGACGATGAGGGCCCGACCCTAAAGCGCCTGCACGAAGAGTGGCTGCCCGCAAATGGCCTGACGGAAACCGGCCGGCATCACGAAATTTACCTGGGCGATCCGCGCAAAGTGGCGCCGGAAAAGCTCAGGACGTTGCTCAGGCAGCCAGTCAGGAAGATTTAGCGAACCAGGCACGCGCCTTTGCGGCGTCGTCGGCTATGGCGGCCTTCAGTTCGTCGAACGACGCGAACTTGGCTTCCGGGCGGATGAAGTGCAACAACTCGGTTTCGACGACCTGACCATAGACCTCTTCGGCGAAATCGAACAGATAGGTTTCCAGCAGCTCGATATCGCCGCCGACGGTCGGTCGAACGCCGATATTGCTGACGCCATTGACGGCGCGCCCGTCACCGAAGCGCGTGCGCGTAACGTAGATGCCGTAGCGCGGACGCAGGTAATTGCCGAGCTTCATGTTAAGCGTGGGGAAGTCGATCGTCCGCCCCTGTTTGGCGCCATGAATGACTTCGCCAAGATAGGCCTGCGGGCGGCCAAGGACCTGGGTGGCGCATGCGACGTCGCCAGCCAGAAGCGCGTCGCGCACGGACGACGACGACAGCTTGTTGCCGGCGCTATCTGTCTGGCAGGGCAGGATGTCGGTGGTGTAGCCGAAACGTTGTCCGAAAGCCGTCAGGTCTTTGGCCTGGCCCTGGCCACGCAGGCCGAAACGAAAATCGAACCCGGCCGACACATGGCTGAGGCGCAGCTGTTCGGCCAGGATCAGCTTCGCGAAATCCTCGGCTGTCAGTTGCGACATGCGCCGATCGAAGTCGAGCACATAGGCGTAGTCGACCCCAAGGGTTTCGAAGGCCCGCAATTGCTGGGACAAATCCATCAGCCGGAAAGGCGTGCCTTCCGGATGGAACAGGCTCTGTGGATGCGGCTCGAAACAGATGACGGCGGACGGCTTGCCATTAGCCTTGGCGGCGGCGACCGCCGTCGCGATGACCTGTTGATGGCCGGTGTGCACACCGTCAAAGCTGCCGATCGCCGCCGCCGCGCCGTCAGGCAGGTCCGATGCGCTTGGCTCCGGATCGTCCTGCACATAGCGCTGGGCATCCAGACTGAGGTGGTGAATCTGGATTCCGGCCGGACGCAGGGCAGGGGGCAGGTTGGGAAACATAGTTTACTGAGGGCGTTTGGGGGCGATAACGACGGCGCTGCCATCGACGAAGGTCTTGTTGCGCACCTTGACGACAGTCGAGAGCGTGACGTGTCCGGATTTCAGGTCGATATCCGTGATGGTCACGATCACCGTTGCCTCATCCCCCGGGCGCACCGCACGTTTGAAGTTCAGCGACTGCGAAACATAGATGGCGCCCTGGCCCGGCAATTCTCCGGCCAGGGTGGCCGAGATATAGGCCCCCATCAGCATGCCGTGGGCGATCCGCCCCTTGAACGGTGAGGCGAGGGCGAACGCCTCGTCGACATGGACGGGGTTGTGGTCCGTCGATACGTCGGCGAAGGCATTGATGGCTGCGTCATCAACGGTAAAGACACGCGAAGCGGTCTGCTCCAGGCTAAGTTCGTCGAGGTAATAGGCTTTGCTCATAACGCGTCCCGCTAGTTTCAAATCCATCTAGAGCGATATGCCGAAAAGTGTAAGCGGTTTTCGGCATAAATATCGCGACAGGGCAAAAAGCCGGGATGCAACAGCATTCGACAGCAGGGAAGCCGGGCGTCTGGAAAAGGAATACCGCGCGCACGCTCCAACTTTCTTTCCGCACACGCCGAATTTACCGGCGACTTTCACCATATTCGTGGTTAATATAGCTTATACTATTGAATTATAACAATAAAATTTGCAAACGACCTTAACCTGATTTTATCGACTCTGGTTCATATTGGCTCATGTCTTATCCGAAGGGCCCGCACGTTGCGGGTTCACTTAGAAAAAGTGGGGCGTTCACTCATGGCCATCGATATGTCCATGCCGGTTCTGGTCGTAGATGACTACAAGACCATGCTGCGGATTATCTCCAACCTGCTCAAGCAGCTGGGTTTCGAGAATGTTGAAGAGGCTTCGGACGGCACCGAAGCGCTCGAGAAGATGAAAAAAGGGTCCTACGGTCTGGTCATCTCCGACTGGAACATGGAACCGATGACCGGCTATGAACTTTTGCTCAAGGTTCGCGCCGACGACGGCCTGAAGCGTACGCCATTCATCATGGTCACCGCCGAAAGCAAGACCGAGAACGTTATCGCCGCCAAGAAAGCCGGTGTTAATAATTACATTGTTAAGCCTTTCAATGCCGCGACTCTCAAGCAGAAGATCACGGCTGTTCTCGGCGAGTTCTAAGTCTCTTTTTGGATTACAACATTATGGCCATGCCAGCAGAAAAACGAGAGACGTTTGATTCGGGGGATTTCGATCCCGCGATGGTCGGCGAACTCGAACCCAAGCTGATCAATTTGATGCAGCAGTCGGAAGCGCTGGTCGCCCTGATGCGCGGTTTCTTCCAGCAGCTGGACAAGCGCCGGTCCGAAGAATTCAGCATCATTGCCGGCTATATTGCCAAGGCGAAGGAAGAAATTCGCGAAATGCGTCCGCACGACATTTCGCAAGATCGTATCCCGACCGCCGGCGCTGAGCTGGAAGCGATCACCCGCGACACAGAAAACGCTACCCACAATATCATGAACTCGGCCGAAGCCATCATGGGCTTTGGCGCATCTGACCCGGACTACAAGACCAAGGTCGATGACGAGGTCATGAAGATTTTCGAAGCCTGCTCGTTCCAGGATATCACCGGCCAGCGCGTGTCGAAGGTCGTGAACGTCCTGAAGCAGATTGAAGAACGTGTCGGCCGCCTGGCCAGCACGCTCGGTATCGATGACGGCGCTCCCAAGGAAATGACGGCGGAAGAAAAGCGCCGCCACGACTTGCTGCTGAACGGTCCCGCCATCGGCGGTCCGGAAACCAAGCAGGACGCCATTGACGCCATGTTCGACGAGGCTCCGGCGGCCCCTGCCGTGACGCCCGACGCTCTGGCGGCGAAGGCCCCAGCCCCGGCACCGGCCCCGGCACCGGCTCCTGTTGCGAAAGCGCCGGAACCCGCTCCGGCACCCGCGCCCAAGCCAGCACCTGCCCCGGTGGCCGAAGCGCCGAAGCCGGCTCCGGCCCCAAAACCAGCGGCTCCCGTTCCGGCGCCCGCTGCCGAAGACAAGAACAGTC
>CAMLLA010000326.1 GCA_946480525.1 uncultured Asticcacaulis sp.
TACATCTTCTTACCCGTGCGAGAATTCTCGTTGCGGGTCTGAACCTTGTGCGTACCGGCGCGGCGCTTGGCCAGCTGCCAGTTGACGACGCGTGCCAGGATGTCGGCGCGGATGTCCGCGATCCCGAAAACGAGATCGGAGAGATCGACCGAGCCAGCCTTGGAGGCGTCGAGCTTGATGACGTCGAGTTTCATGATTATTCAGCGCCCTCTTCAGCAGGGGCTTCCTCAGCAGCAGCGGGAGCCGCAGTAGCAGCCGACTTGATCGCGCCCGGGAACTTCAGGCCGGCAGGCGCCGCCTTCTTTACCGCGTCACGGATCTTGACGTAGGAGCCTTCAGCGCCCGGAACCGCGCCACGGATGAACACCAGGCCACGCTCCGCGTCGATGCGGGCGACTTGCAGGTTCAGAGTGGTGACGGTTTCGACGCCGTAATGACCGGCCATCTTCTTGCCCGGGAAGGTACGACCCGGATCCTGACGGTTACCCGTCGAACCATGCGAACGGTGCGAGACCGAGACGCCGTGGGTTGCACGCAGACCACCGAAGTTCCAGCGCTTCATGGCGCCGGCGAAACCCTTACCGATGGTGATACCCTGGATATCGACGCGCTGGCCTTCGACGAAGTGATCGGCGGTGAACTCGGCACCGACTTCGATCAGGGCGTCTTCCGTAACGCGGAATTCCGTGAGGATGGCCTTCGGCTCGACCTGAGCCTTGGCGAAACGAACGCGCTCGGCGTTCGAAGTATTCTTGGCCTTCTTGGTGCCGGCGCCGAGTTGCAGAGCAACGTAGCCGTCCTTGGCCTGGGTCTTCTGGGCAACGACCTGACAACCATCCAGCGAAAGGACGGTAACCGGAACGTGCTGGCCGGCCTCATCGAAGAAGCGGGTCATGCCGAGCTTTTTGGCGATCAAACCTGTACGCATCTGAGCCGCCCCTTAAATCTTGATCTCGACGTCGACACCAGCCGACAGGTCGAGCTTCATCAGCGCGTCCACGGTCTGCGGGGTCGGATCGACGATATCAAGCACGCGCTTGTGCGTGCGGATTTCGAACTGCTCGCGCGACTTCTTGTCGACGTGCGGCGAACGGTTGACGGTGAAACGCTCGATAAGCGTAGGCAGGGGAATCGGGCCCCGTACGGTGGCACCAGTGCGCTTGGCCGTATTTACGATTTCGCGCGTGGAATGATCCAGGACGCGGTGATCGAAGGCCTTGAGCCTGATGCGGATATTTTGACGATCCATATCGCTCGTTTTCCTCAAAGGGGCGTTTAACGCGTCCAGTGAACCATTTCAAAGACCAGCCCGTAACCGAGGTTCTCCGAAGAGAGGCCCACCAGTCCGGACGCGTAATCCGCAAAAACAAAGCCCAACAGCGGGAGAACCCGCCGCGGGCCATTGATCAAACCATCCATTGTCTCTTTAGATAGAGGTTGCCGGATGGCCTGGTTATTATGCTTGCAGACCGCGTCTAGCGCTTCAGCGCCACAGCCGATCTAACAGAGTGCGCGTACATACTTGCGAGAGGTACGTACGTCAAGAGGCGATTTCATCAAAACGTGTATAAAATAAGCTTTTGCGAAAAGCGCCGCCTTTCCCGCTCGCTTAAACACCACATTGAAAAATTGCAACCGCGTCTGCCATCTGGGCATTCATTTTATATGTTCCGGAGACGCGCCATGAAACACCTCCTGCCGCTTTGCCTGTCTGTATGCCTTCTGGCGGCGTGTTCCAGCGACGGTACATACAGCGCGGCGCCCCAGGCCGAAGCCGGTTTTCAACTGGCCGGCAAGGAATGGGTACTTGTGGAACTGAACGGTCAGGCCGTGGCCGAATCGGAGCGCTCACCGACGCTCAACCTCACGACGGATAACAAGATGAACGGCAATGGCGGCTGCAACCGCTTCTTCGGAAGCTATGAGATCCTGCCGGAAAAGCGCATCCGCTTCAGTGGCGTGGGTTCGACACGGATGGCCTGCGCCGAAGGCATGCAGACCGAAACCGCCTATCTTGCCGTATTTAACGACGCCGACAGCTATTCGCTGACCGGTTCCACCCTGTCGCTCGACAAGGGCCGCACGACGGCACTGGCGCGTTTCGTCGCCAAGTAGTCGGGATTAGGCTGCTTTGTCGGTCAGGCGCATGACAGCGCGCTGGGACAGGCTGAACAGCGCCCTGCCCCACCCGGTCATGCCCAGTTCCGTGGCGCGGATAAGTTTCAGTCGGCGGCGCAAGCTCAGTCGCGCCGCTTCGAATTCGGCCTCCGCCACAGGCAGGGCCTTGGCCGCGACATTGATAAGCGAACTGATAAACATGGGATGCTGTGTATATTCACCTTCCAGGCAAGCACCGCCGTCCGTCGTAAGCGGCGACTTGTAATCCTCGCCGCCGGTACCGAAGTCGAACCGCTTATAGCCCTGCGACGCCATGTGACGGATGATGGCGACCGTCAGCAATATACCCACCGAATAGCGGTAGTAATACGGATCATAGGCCGGAAACCAAAGATGCACATCCTGGCCGTCGGTCAGACTGATCTCGGCGGCGACGATGCGGCCATCATTGCGATATACGCCCGCCCGCAGGCCAAACTGCTCGTCCTCATAGGCCGCGAGGTTGTCGAGCAGGGTACGTGTCCAGCCGCAGTCGAAGACGTCATGCATGCCGGAGCGGCGATATTGTTCGCGCTTGATGTCCAGGACCCAGTTCAGCAGGTGCGGGGTCACCCGCTCCCAACTGAACTCAAAGCCCCCGAAGTCCTTTTCGACATTGCGCTGACAGCGCGAAATGTTCTTGAAAAACTTATGATGCGTGCCGTCCTGCGTTGCCCACCAGTGGTCGAACCCAAGGCTGGCGTCGGCAACGCGCCGCGTCAATTTCATACCAGGCGCCTTCCCCGACATGTTGCCGACCCAGCCCTGAAATTCAAGGTGGCGAGCACCGGCCGCACGCAGCAAGGCATCGAAATCGACCGTCATGCCCGGCTTGCCGACGACACCATGATAATCGCTGAGCGGCGCGCCAAGCGGTTGTAACGTGCCCGAGCGGACCTGGTAGGCAAAGTAGCCAGCGACCTGTCCGTCCTGGCGGATACGTGCGACGCCCGCGTGCGGCACATCGCCGCCGATCGCCTTGACGTAGCGCAGGTTAAAATAAGGACCATGGAGATCAGGACGCTGCGCCAGGAACGCAGCCCACAGAGCCTCGTCCTCAGACGTCAGGTCCTGGGGACGGATGATCTCAATAGGGTTTGTTTGCGGCATGGTTGTCCAGCAGGCAAGGTATGAATTTGCCGGCGACCATAGCGTAACATGATTGAAACGCTGGAAACGAAGGTGGTTAACGTCATCGGCCTAATCCGATGACGGCCCCTTGAAGGGCTGCGAGATGCTGTCGAACACAGGCAGCGCTTCGCAGGCTTCACTGTGCGCGATCAAGGCCGGCCAACGCCTCCAGTCGATAGCGTTTCCGTGCGCCTCGCGGGCATGGCGGATGGCACAGCCGAGCGCAATGTCAGCGTGACCAAGGTATGGGCCAAGCAGCCACTGCGTTTTCGCTTCGATACGGACGGTATTCAGATGATCGAGCACGGCGGCGATCTGGGTTTCCAATCGGCTCAGCCAGATGTCGGATGTCTGCTGATGCAAGACCTTCTCGTAAAACATAGCGACGCATTTGTCCGAAAAACCCATGGCCAGGGCCATATAATACAATGCCTTCTGGCGCTCGGGACCGGATCTGGCGATGAGGTGTCCGTCCCCCTTCTGCTCTTCGATCCAGTCAAGAATGCAGGCGCTTTCGATAACTACGGCGCCATCGTCGAGCACAAGCGTCGGGACGCGACGCAAAGGATTAAAAGGCGCGATCAGATCGCCGTCGCCAAAAGTCGACCACGGCCGGTGCTCGAACACAAAACCATACAGCGTCATGGCGATGGCGACACGGCGAACAAAGGGAGAGTCGTACTGGCCGATCAAGATCATGAGATGCCTCCTGCGCCATCACAATAAGACAGGTGTCATCCAGCACCAGACGCAGGTCCTGCCAGAGTCCGCAAATGAACTGACAATTCTATTTCAAATTATAGCTCAGCCGCACGCGGTCGATGACCTCGTTTACGCCATAGGAGACTGTGGCGTCATTCGCCGCCAGCAGGCATGACACCTGCATGGTCAGCTTGGGCTGCTCAGTCACCGGCTTTTCCGGGGCCTCATGCGTGGAATAGGCCGGCGTATGACTGGCGCGAAAATACTCAAAACCCTGCGACTGGCACAGTTCCGCCGACTGATAAAGGGTCATGTCGCGCACATATTCGGTCGAGCCTTTCTCGTCACCGATATAAACGACGTCATAAAGGTTATCGCCACGCTTGACTGCCCCGACTTCGACCGGCGCGGCCACTGGCTCGGCAACAGCGACGGGTGCGGTCTGCTTGTGGGCGCAGGATGTCGCAAGCAGGCCAATAGCAGCCAGCCCGAAAAACGCCCCACGCAAAGCAACGACTCGACCCATGACACCCCGATCTTTGAACAGCGCTATAGGTAGCACCCGCATGTAAAGTGTCAATGCGGATCGTTGTCAGAACAGCCAAACAAAAACCCCTCCGGTTTGCACCGGAGGGGTTCTGTTCTTGTGGCTGTCCCC
>CAMLLA010000327.1 GCA_946480525.1 uncultured Asticcacaulis sp.
TTCCGCGAAACCGACCGGTGCGTTGAGGCCGGTTCCCACCGCCGTGCCGCCCTGCGCAAGTTCCTGCAGACCGGGCAGCGTCAGTTCGATGCGCTGAATCGAGGAGGCGACCTGCGCGGCGTAACCGGAGAATTCCTGGCCGAGCGTCAGCGGCGTCGCGTCCTGGGTGTGGGTGCGGCCGATCTTGATGATGTCCTTCCATGCTTCGGCCTTGTCGTTCAAGGCATTGCGCAGGGTTTGCAGCGCCGGCAGCAGGCGATGGACGATCTCTTCGGCGCAAGCGACGTGCATGGCCGTCGGATAGGTATCGTTCGACGACTGCGACATGTTGACGTGGTCGTTCGGGTGGACGGGCTTTTTCGAGCCCATCTCGCCGCCCAGGATTTCGATGGCCCGGTTGGAGATGACCTCGTTGGCATTCATGTTCGACTGGGTGCCCGAACCGGTCTGCCAGACGACGAGCGGGAAGTGGTCGTCGAGCTTGCCTTCGATCACTTCGTTGGCGGCCTGGATGACGGCAGCGCCGATCTTCGGGTCGAGCTTGCCCAGCGCCATGTTGGTTTCGGCGGCGGCGCGCTTGACGATGCCAAGGGCGCGAACGATCGGCAGGGGTTGCTTTTCCCAGCCGATCTTGAAGTTGCCGAGGCTGCGTTGCGCCTGCGCGCCCCAGTAGCGGTCGGACGCGACCTCGATCGGGCCAAAGGTATCGGTTTCGCTGCGCGTCTTGGACATGGGTTTCGTCTCCTGGGTCGTCGAGGGAGTGGATGGCGGCTCGTTGCCGGACGGCCCGGCCTGGATGGCCTCCGCTGTCTCAAATTTGGCACCGTTTTGCGGACGTTTCTTGTCCTTGGACTTCTTGCCCCAGCCGAACATGCGTCACTCCTTGGAAATTGCGGGATTGTCCTAAAACCCTGACCGGCAAAGTGCAACGGAAAAGACGGTTCCCGCCAGTTCAGGCAATAAACCCGCCTGTCTGGCGCGCCCATAACCGCGCATAAAGCCCGCCGGCATTGACCAGTTCCGCATGCGTACCGCTTTCGATAATCCGCCCGGCCTCCATGACCACCAGCCGGTCCATGCGCGCGATCGTGGAGAGCCGGTGGGCGATGGCGATCACCGTCTTGCCCGTCATCAGCTCCAGCAGACTGTCCTGGATCGCCGCCTCGACCTCGGAGTCGAGTGCCGACGTCGCTTCATCCAATACCAGGATCGGCGCATTCTTGAGCAGCACACGCGCAATCGCAATCCGCTGGCGCTGACCGCCCGACAGCTTGACGCCGCGCTCTCCGACATGGGCGTCCAATCCGCTACGTCCCTTATTGTCCCTCAAGGACGGAATAAAATCCCAGGCATGGGCGCGGCGTGCGGCTTCGATGATCGCCTCATCCGAAGCGTCGGGCCGGCCATAGGCAATATTGTCGCGGATCGAGCGGTGCAGCAGCGAAGTGTCCTGCGTCACCATGCCGATATGGGCGCGCAGGGAGTCCTGCGTTACCCGCGCGATGTCCTGGCCATCTATCAGTATCCGGCCCGACGTCAGGTCGTGCAGCCGCAGGAAGACATTGACCAGGGTCGACTTGCCCGCGCCGGACGGCCCGACCAGGCCGATCTTCTCACCGGGGGCAATCGTCAGGTCGATGCCGTCGAGCGCCGCCTGCCCCGCTTCGCCATACGTGAAGTGCACCGCGTCGAAACGGACCTCGCCTTGCCGGATGGCCAGCGCGCCGGCATCAGGGGCGTCGGTCACCTTATGCGGCTGGGAAATGGTCTCTATGCCGTTCTGGATCGTGCCGATGTTCTCGAACAGGTTGGTCACCTGGAACATGATCCAGCCCGACATGTTGAGGATGCGCTGGGTCAGGGCCCCGACAAGCGCGATGGCGCCGACGCTTATGGCGCCCTGGCTCCACAGCCAGATCGCCAGAACAGCCGTCGACACCAGCAGCGCGATGTTCAGCCAGTTCACCATGATGTCGAGGCGCGTGATGAGCCGTTGCTGCACCTGCCATTTGGCCGTGTTGAATTCCAGTGCATCGCGAACATAGGCGTCCTCACGCGATGGTTCGGCGAACAGCTTGACGGTCTGAATGTTGGTATAGCTGTCGACCAGGCGGCCAACCAGGGCAGAGCGCGCCTCCGACCCCTCTTCGGACGCTTTCGACAGCAGGGGCACGAACCGCCAGCAGATCAAGCCGTAGCCGGTGCACCAGATGACCAGCGGCACGACCAGGCGCATATCGGCTTCGAAGAACATGACGAAGGCGCCGGTGAAATAGACGACAACATAGAGAAACGTATCGCTGAGGGTCACCAGCGTATTGCGCACGGACGACGCCGTATCCGCCACTTTCGACGCGACGCGGCCGGCAAAGTCGTTGGCGAAGAAGGTCATCGACTGACGCACAATATGGCGGTGCGACTGCCAGCGGATCAGCGCGGGGAAGTTGCTGGTCAGTCCCTGCTGGAGGATCAGTGACTGGACCAGAACCAGCAGCGGCCAGGCAACCGCGACCGTCAGCAACATGACGATAAACGTTCGGCCATGTTGCGCCCACAGATTACCGGGCTTCGCCGTCGTCAGTATGTCTATGATCTCGGCGATAAAGCGGAAGACCATGATTTCCGCGCAGGTGGCGAGAAAACCTATAAAGATCACCGTCGCGAACACGGGCCAAACCTGGCGCAGATACGCCCACACATAGGCGAACAGCCCGGATGGCGGGGCAGCGTCGTCGTGCGGCCGGAACGGATCGATCAGCCGTTCAAAAGGTTTATAGAGCCAGTTCAGCATGGGAAATCCTGTATCGCTGCGCCCTTCAGGCGCAAAAAAAGCGGGCCTGTCAGGCCCGCTTTCAACGCGTTACCCGCAGGATGTGACGTTACTTTGCGCCAAACAGGCGCGCCCAGAATCCGGGCTTCTTCTTGGTCGCTTCCGCAGCCTTGCCAGTGACTTCATGCGCCTTGTCGGCGATGCCGCTGGTGATGTTGTCAGCCTTTTCGGCAGCTTCGGCGATGACCGGCTTGGCGGCTTCGACGGCTTCGTCGATCTTGGCCTTGGCCGTGTCGAGCGCGGCTTCGGCCTTTTCGCCCAGGTCCTTCAGCGCCGGCTCGGCCGCCGTCTTCAGTTCCTCGATCTTGGCCGCGGCCAGGTCCTTGGCTTCATCCAGCTTGACCTTGGCGTCGGCAAGCGAGTCCTTGGCCATCTCAACAGCGGCTTCGACCTTTGCCGCCGTCTTGCCTGCGGGTTTCTGGCCGGCAGGTTTCTTGGCCGGCGCCGCCTTGGCTGCGGGGGCCTTGGCTGCCGGGGCTTTTGCCGCTGCAGTCTTGGCGGCCGGTTTCGCCGGGGCCTTGGCCGGCGCAGGCTTTGCGGCCGGAGCCTTCTTCACGGCCTTGGGAGCCTCGGCGACAACAGCCGCCTTGACGTCATTGACCAGGGTTTTCGCCGTGGCCTTTTTCGGGGCCGCCGCCTTTTTGGCCGGAGCCGCGGCTTCGGTCTTGGCCGCCGGTGCCTTGCGCGCGATCGTCTTCTTCACGCCGGCATCCGCCGCAATGTCGTCAGCCCCGGTTTTTTTGTCGCCGGAATTCGTTTTTGTGGTAGCTCTCGCCATCGTCCGTCCTTAAGTGCCCTGGCACGCGCCCGAATCGTTATCTGAAAACGGAAAGCTAACGTAGTCCGGGGCTTGAATCAATGTTACCGCAAAGCAGCATGACCTATAATCCTCAACAAATCGTCGCCCGTGGCCCACGCGCCATATCTGAAGCCGCTGCGGAAGCGATCGACGCCGATGCCGTACTGGAAGGGGCGACCTATTCCATCCTCGAAGAAGACGAGGACAAGGACGTGTGGCGCATCGACGCCTTCCCTACGACCGAGGAGGAAGACGAGCGCCTGCAGGAAATCCTGAGCGGTTTCGGCGGGCTGGTCGTGACGCATGACAAGCTCGCCGACGCCGACTGGCTGGCCATGGCCCTGTCCGGCCTGCCGCCCGTGCGCGCCGGCCGTTTCTTCGTCTATGGCATTCATGATCGCGGCAAGGCGCCCGTCAGTACGGTCAACCTGCGCATCGAAGCCGGCGCGGCCTTTGGCACCGGCCACCATGGCACCACGGTCGGCTGCCTGCTGGCCTATAGCGATCTTCTGAAAAAGCGTGGCTTCAAGCGCGTGCTGGACGTCGGCGCCGGCACCGGTGTACTGGCCATCGCTGCGTCACGCACCGGCACCAGGGTCGCCGTCGGCACGGACATCGACCCCATCAGCGTACGCATCTCCAACGAGAACGCCAAGCTTAACAACGCCAATGCCCGCTTCGTCCACGCCAACGGCCTGGGCCATCAGCTGGTGCGCAGAGACGGCCCTTACGACCTCGTCTTCGCCAACATCCTGGCACGCCCCCTGGTCAGCCTGTCGCCGTCCATTCGCGGCGCATTGAAACCAAACGGCCTGGTCATCCTGTCGGGCCTGTTGTGCACCCAGGAGCGTTTCGTCAGGGGCGCCTATCTCAGCCACGGTTTCCGCCTGATCCGCCGCATCCACCGCGACGCCTGGTGCACACTCGTCATGGAAAAAGTGTAGGGCGCGTCCCAATACTTGATATTTGTATGACAACGCGGCATGAT
>CAMLLA010000328.1 GCA_946480525.1 uncultured Asticcacaulis sp.
AGCCACATTTTCAGGCCGGTGAAGACGAGAAAGCCGCCAAAGACGTAGAGCACCCAGTGGAATTCCGAAATCAGCCAGGCGCCAACGAGTATCAGCGCACCACGCAGGACCAATGCGGCCAGGATACCGATCATAAGTGCCCGCTTCTGGAACTCCGGCGGCACCGCGAAATAGGTGAACAGCATCAGGAAGACGAAGATGTTGTCGACCGCCAGCGCCTTTTCGACCAGATAGCCGGTAACGAACTCAAGCGCCTTGCCGTTGGCCACCGTCCGGGCCGCCGGGTCGTCGCCCATGCCGCCCAGGTACCACCACAGGAAGGCGACGAAGACGAACGAGGCGGCGATCCAGACAAGAGTCCACAGAAAGGCCTCGCCGATGGAGACCTTATGGGCCCCCTGTTTGTTCATGGCGAAAAAATCGAGGATGAGGGCGAAGACGACGAACGCGCCGAACAGGCCCCACAAGAGCGGTGTACCGATGGATATCATGAGCTGATCCCTGACAGAGACGTGGTGACGGACGGATCCGTCCCTGGTCTTGCCGCTCCGCGCATGACATTCGCGGACTACAGTGCCGGGATTTGAACAATCCGTGTTGACGACACTGTGGGAACCTTTACGCGGCTCCGGCTACTCCCCGAGGGCACCACGACTAAACCAGTAAGCGCCTGCGGATGTCAATGTGGAAGCCGGGCTTTGCCGGACGAAGTGAAGACCTACGCCCTCTGAAGATTATCCGAAGAAAATCAAATCGATTTCTGATGCCCCCTGCCCCAGGCTTGCCTTGGGCCGGGCAGTCTCGGGTGTCATCATGCGTAACGGTCGCTTGGCGCACCGTCAAAAGGACGGTCATCTCGCCGCATCCCACCAAACCGGCGTCGCGGACGCCGGGCATCGGGCGCTGGATATGGCGCGTGAATGGATGCGCAAGGCCGGAACCTGGCTGTCCGGCGTGGTTCAGGCGGCATGGCGCGACCTGAGGCGCCTGCCGCGTGCCGCACAGTGGATCATTATCGCCAGCGTGGTCCTGGTCGTTGCGGTGGTTCTGTTTCTGGCGAATCCGAATTGGAACTGGGCGCGCGGGTTTGTGTCGTCGATGGCTTCGGGAAAGCTTAACCGGCCGGTTACGATCGACGGCAATCTAAGGGTTCACCTCTTTCGCTGGACGCCCGATGCAACGATTGAGAATTTGAAGATCGGTCATCCCGACTGGGGCCCGAAACGGAACGTCGCCACCGCGCGGCAAGTGGCCGTAGAAGCAGAGTTCCTGCCGATCCTGACTGGCAAGATCGTCCTGCCGCGCCTTCAGATCACCCAGCCCGATGTTTATCTCTATCAGGACGCCCAGGGCCGCGCCAACTGGGACTTTAGTAACGGCAAGGACAAGGGAGAACCAACAAAGCTGCCGTTGATAAAGAACTTTATTATCACTGACGGGAAGGTCGAGTTGACCAGCCTGCAGCGCAAGATGAAGTTCAGGGGAACGGTCAACGCCCACGAGCGCGCAACGGCTTCCCGCCAGGCTTTTGCGCTGACCGGCGACGGGTCGCTGAACGGCAAGGTATTCGAGCTGAACGCCACAGGTGGTCCGTTGCTCAACATCCGCACCAGCCGGCCCTACCCGTTCGAGATGACCGTCCGCGCCGGCGCCACGAACCTGACAGCCAATGGCCGCGTCATTCATCCGTTCGATCTTGGCCAGGTCGAAGGCGCCGTCACGGTTTCAGGCCGCAACCTCGCCGACCTCTACTACATTACCGGCCTCACCCTGCCTAACACGCCGTCGTACAATGTCGCGGCCAGCGTTCGACGCGACGGCATGGTCTATAAGGTCAACGGCATCAAGGGCCGTATCGGCGGCAGCGACATCAACGGCGTCATGACGGTCGACACGCGCAACAACGGCCGGCCTTATCTGACCGCCGATCTCAATTCGCGCTCGCTCGACTTCAGGGATCTTGGCGCGGTCTTCGGCGCGACCGAAGCCAATGCACCGCAAGGTGCGGAGCTGAGCGCCGCCCCACGGCCAACGTCTGGCCGGCGCCTTCTTCCCGATGCGCCGCTCGATGTCGCCCGCATTCGCGGCATGGACGCCAAGGTCCGTTATCGCGCGACGTCAGTAAGAGCAGTGCCCAATATGCCGCTGCGCGAAGTCAGTGTCGGCGCCACGCTCGACAGGGGCTTGCTTACGCTCGACCCCGTCGACTTCGCCTTCCCTCAGGGCCGCCTGCAAGGCACCGCGAAGATCGATGCGCGCAATGCCACACAGACCAACGACATAGACCTGCGTCTTACCGGCGTGCGGGTCCAGGACTTCGTGCCCCAGATCGGCGGCGGAGAGCCCCTGGAAGGCATTCTGAATGCCCGTGTCGTCGCCAAGGGCGCGGGCAACTCTGTCCACAAGGCGGCTTCGACCGCCAATGGCGAGGTCACCGCCGTCATACCCGCCGGCACCATTCGCCAGAGCCTGGCCGAACTGATGGGGGTTAACGCCTCCAAAGGCCTGTTCATGTATCTGTCGAAAGACAAGAAGGAGACGGATGTCCGCTGCGCGGTTGCCCAGTTCGATGTGAAAAACGGCGTCCTGCAGTCGCGGTCCATCGTCTTCGACACCGGCGTGGTCCTGGTCACAGGCAAAGGCACCGTCAATCTCAACGACGAGAGCATGCGTTTCGTCCTCAAGGGCAAGCCCAAGAAGTTCCGTCTGATTCGCATCAATGCCCCGATCGTTATCGGCGGCCACCTGACCCAGCCGAAGGTCGGCATCGACGCCGGGCCCGCCGTCGTTCAGGGCGGTCTGACCCTGGCGCTGCAGTCGATCGTTCCGTTGCTGCCGTTCGACTACGCCAAGGACAGCAATTGCGGCGCCTTGTTTGCGCAGGCCAAGGCCGAGGGCGCGTCGACCTCGACGAAGCCGCCGGCAAGAAAGGCGAACCCGAAGCCGCCGCAGCTGCCATGATGGCTGCCACTGTGATCCACAAGCCGCTACGACGATCCACAGTCTTGCGGTTGTCAGGACAAGCGCGACAGCCTAGATTCCCGCCATGCAGCAACTGCCTCTGGATCTTGTCGCGATCGATCGCTTCAGCCGTGACCGCTTTGTCGAAAGCGGGGCGGTGCGGCCGGTGCTCGATGCGCTGCTGAAGCCTCAGGCCTGGCTGGCGCCGCACCTTCTTGTCACCGGCCCGGAAGGCAGCGGGAAGACCCACCTGGGGCATATCTTCGCCGCGGCGAATGAAGCGGTCTTTGTCGAGGCCTCTGAGACTGCGGCACTGCAAATCGTTTCCGGCCAAAGCTATGTCGTCGACGATGCCGAAGCGGCATCCGAAGAAACACTGTTTCACCTGTTCAACACCGTTCAGGCGTCGGGCGGCTTCCTCGTTCTGCTGAGCCGCGTTCATCCGCTCGAATGGACCGTTACGCTCGCCGACTGGCAATCGCGCCTGCGGGCCATGCGGCTCCTGACCCTGGGCGAGCCCGACGACGAATTGCTGGAAGCCATACTGCCCACCCTGTTCGCACAGCGCGCCATCTCTCCGTCGCCTGACGCCATCGCCTATATCGCCAGCCGCGCCGACCGTTCGGTCACTGCCCTTCAAAAAATTGTCACAGAGCTGGAGCACTATGCCAATGGGCGCGCCTTCACCCGAAGCCTGGCGCGCGACTTCTTCGAACACAGTCAAAGCCTGCCGTTCGGTGAAACCGAAAGTGACGGCGGCTAAGGCCGTTTTCTTAAGGCTTTGGCGTTAAATTGGCGTTATAGTTAAAGCCTTCTCCGCAACTTCCTTCTTCTGGCCGTCCCGCTTCATGACTGATTCCAGCGCCGCTATCGTCCCTTCCGAACCCGACGCCGACGCGTTGGCCGAAGCCCAGGCGGGACTGAGCGAGCCTGTTCCAGCCAAGCCTGAAATCATTGATTTGTCTCAGCTCGAACGGCTGGGCGGCGCCTTCTACATCAACCGCGAACTCTCGTGGCTGGCCTTCAACAAGCGCGTCATCGAAGAGGCGGAAAATCCCAACCACCCCCTGCTGGAACGGCTGCGCTTCCTGTCGATCTCCGCCAATAACCTCGACGAATTCTACATGGTGCGCGTCGCCGGCCTGCAGGGTCAGGTGCGCGAACGCGTCCGCGTCTTGTCCGAAGACGGCCACACGCCGGCGGAACAGCTCGAGTCGGTCAACCGCGTGGCCAGTCAGCTGATGGCCAAGCAGCAGGCTATCTGGCTCAAGATCCGCAACGAGATGGAAGAGTCTGGGCTTACGGTTCTCGACCCGCAGGACGTCAACAAGACGGACAAGGCCTGGCTGGACCGTGAATTCGACAGCCAGCTGTTTCCGGTCCTGACGCCGATGGCGATCGACCCGGCACACCCCTTCCCGTTTATCGCCAATCTCGGCTTCTCGATCGTGCTGAAACTGGTACGGCGCTTCGACATGAAGTCGATGTACGCCCTGGTGCCGATCCCCAATGGCGTCAAGCGCTTCTGGGAAATCGAAACGGCGCGAAAGACCGCGGACGGCAGCCCGGCCAAACGCAAGTTCATCAGCCTGGAAAACTTCGTCTCCCTGTTCATTCACCGGCTCTTTCCCGGTTTTG
>CAMLLA010000329.1 GCA_946480525.1 uncultured Asticcacaulis sp.
GTTGTACGCTCGACCCGCACCGAGGAGTCGAATGACCGCTCGACCGAAGCCGATCCGAATGGCGTGACGACGGCTGCGGCCAACATCCCCGGCGGCGCCCAGACTCCAGGTGTGACCGGCAGCGGCACGCAGTCGGGTTCGACGGCCGAAACCACAAACTACGAAATCTCGACGACCAAGACGACGACGGTTACCGGGCCGGGGGAAATCCGCAAGCTGGCCGTCTCGGTTGCCGTCGATGACGCCGTCACCCCGTCCAAGGACGGCAAGGCGCCCGATACCTACGCCAAGCGCTCGGCCGAGGACATGCAGAAGATCGACGCCCTGGTAAAGGCCGCCATCGGTTTCGACCAGGCGCGCGGCGACCAGGTGCAGGTCGTCAATGTCCGCTTCAATCACGATATCGGCGGCACGGTCGGCGGACAGGCCTCCAAGGCTCCGCTGATGGACTTCGACAAGAACGACATCATGCGCGGCGCCGAAATCGCCGTTCTGCTGGTCGTGGCCTTGCTGACCCTGTTCTTCGTCGCCAAGCCGCTGATGAAGTTCATCAACTCCGGTCCGACCACCTACCTGTCGGCCGCCAATAGCGGTGGCGCGCAGCTGGCCATGCCGGGCGGCAGCCCCGCCATGGCGCAGATGGCGGCGCCTGCGTCCGGCGGTCAGGGATCGGCCCTGTCCGGGCCTGCGACGGCCATGGCCCCCGTGACGGAAGCCGAGCAACGCATCGACATCGCGCGCATCGAAGGTCAGGTGAAGGCGTCCTCGGTCAAGAAGGTGTCTGAGTTCGTCGATCGCCATCCGGAAGAATCGGTTTCGATTCTCCGGTCCTGGCTGCACGATTCCTGAGGCTGATCCATGGCACGCAAGAATGTCATCGATGATCCGAAACGCCTGAGCGGGGTCGAAAAGGCCGCCGTCGTGCTTCTGGCGCTGGGTGAAGATCACGTCGCCCTGTGGCAGGCCATGGACGAGGAAGAGATCAAGGAAATCTCCCAGGCCATGTCGAGCCTGGGCACAGTGGCGTCGAATGTCGTCGAAGAGCTGCTGGTCGAATTCGTCTCGGGCATGAGCAATTCCGGCACAATTATGGGGTCGTTCGAGCAGACCCAGCGCCTGCTCGGCAACTTCCTGCCGCCGGAAAAAGTCGAATCCCTTATGGAGGAAATCCGCGGTCCGGCTGGCCGGACCATGTGGGACAAGCTGGGCAACGTCAACGAAGGCGTGCTGGCGAACTACCTCAAGAACGAATATCCGCAGACGGTCGCCGTCGTCCTGTCCAAGATCAAGGCCGACCATGCCGCCCGCGTCCTCTCGTCCCTGCCGGAAGACTTCGCACTGGAATGCGTCCAACGCATGCTGCGCATGGAGCCGGTGCAGCGCGAAATCCTCGACAAGATCGAACAGACCCTGCGCGTCGAGTTCATGTCGAACCTGGCGCGGACGTCGAAGCGCGACAGCCACGAACTGATGGCCGAAATCTTCAACAATTTCGACCGCCAGACCGAAAGCCGCTTCGTTGCCGCCCTGGAAGAACGCAACCGTGAGTCCGCCGAACGCATCCGCGCCCTGATGTTCGTGTTCGAGGACCTGTCGAAGCTCGATCCAGGTGGGGTCCAGACCCTGTTGCGCGCCGTTGAAAAGGACCAGCTGGCCCTGGCGCTCAAGGGGTCTTCGGACTCCTTACGCGACATGTTCATGTCCAACATGTCGGAACGCGCCGCCAAGATCATGCGCGACGACATGGAAAGCATGGGACCGGTACGTCTCAAGGACGTCGATGCCGCCCAGATGTCGATGGTCCAGATCGCCAAGGACCTGGCGGCCAAGGGCGAAATCATGCTTGCCGGTCAGGGAGGCGATGATGAGCTTATTTATTAAGGTCGGTGTCATCATGAATTTTTCCCTCCCCGTTTACGGGGAGGGGGGTGAGCAAGAGCGAATTGCGCTCGCCGCGCAAGGTAGCGGTGGGAGGGGGGAACCGTCGCCTCTAAAGGTCCCCCTTCCGTCGTCGCTGCGCGCCGCCACCTTCCCCGTAAACGGGGAAGGAAAAGAACATCTTAGCCCTTCCAACACGCGGAGGGCCGCATGACCGCTGTTCCGCACAAGAAATTCGAATTTGGCACCGTCTTCGGCGACGGCGGCCACGTCGTCGCCCAGCCGCGGCGCGAAAAGAAGGCCTTCACGCCTGAAGAGGTCGAGGCGATCCGCGCCGAGGCTTTTGCCGAAGGCGAAAACTCAGCCGTTGCCCGCGCTCAGATGGCGCAGGCCGCCGCGGTTCAGGATCTGGCCGGCGCCGCGCAACAGGGGTTGTCCGGCCTAACCCAGGCGATCCACGCCCATAAGCAGGCAAGCGTGCAACTGGCGCTCGTCTGCGCGCAAAAGATCGCCGCCGAGGCGCTTGACCGGTTTCCGCAGGCCCCTGTCGCCGCCGCGCTGGAAGCCCTTGGCATGGAAATCGAGAAGGCGACGCGGCTGGTCCTGCTGGCGCGCGGCGCGGACGACGCGGTCAAGGCGGCCGCCGAAGACGCCGCGCACATGGCGGGCTTCGCCGGTGCGATCCAGTTCCGCGACACGCCACAGATGCCGAAGGGCGCGTTCGAGATCGTCTGGTCCGACGGCCGCGCCAGCTTCGATCCGCAACAGGTTTTCGACGCTCTCAGCCAGGCGCTTAATGAAGCGCTCGAAGCCGAGGCCTATCACTCTTCCCGTGTTTCAGGCTCGCAAGGCCCGGCGCATTGATTTTGTTTTGTCGCGATATCTAACCGAAAACCGCTTCACAGTTTTCGGCATATCGCTCTTGTAAAGGTACACTCCCATGGCCGATCTCGGTTTGGAAGATTTCGACGAAAGTGGTGGTCCCGCCATGACGGACGACGACGGCGGCGACAAGGCCGCCGCCGATCTGGCGCCTGTCTTCGACGTGCCGGTCAATATCTCGGCCGTGCTCGGAAAATCCTACATGTCGGTGTCGCAACTCTTGAAGCTGGGGCAGGGCAGCGTGCTGGAACTGGACCGCAAGGTCGGGGAAGCCATCGATATCTATGTCAACAACCGCCTTGTGGCGCGCGGCGAAGTGGTGGTCGTGGACGACCGCCTGGGCGTGACCATGACGGAAATCATCAAAAGCGAGGACGCCGGACAATGAGGCTCTTAGTCGTAGGAAAGCTGAGCGGCCAGCTGTCGGTCGCCGTCAAGATGGCCATGGACACCGGCGCCAAGGTCGCGCATGTCGAAACCGTGACGCAGGCCACAGAAGCCCTGCGCAAGGGGCAGGGCGCGGACCTGCTCATGGTCGATTACGAACTGGATATCGCCGGGCTGATCGAGGCCAATGAACGCGAGCACATCTCGGTCAATATCGTCGCCTGCGGCGTCAATCCCGATCCGCGCAAGGCCGCCCAGGCGATCACCGCCGGCGCCAAGGAATTCATCCCGCTGCCGCCCGACGCCGAACTGATCGCTGCCGTCCTGGCCGCCGTTTCAGACGATGCCCGCCCGCTGGTCACCAATGATCCGGCCATGCAGGCGGTCGTCAAGCTGGCCGACCAGGTGGCAGCGTCGGACGCTTCCATCCTGATCACCGGCGAAAGCGGCGTCGGTAAGGAAGTCATGGCGCGCTACCTGCATGAAAAGTCGCGCCGCGCCCAAAAGCCGTTCATCAGCGTCAACTGCGCCGCCATTCCGGACAACCTTCTGGAATCGGAACTGTTCGGCCACGAGAAGGGCGCCTTTACCGGCGCCATGGCCCGCCGTATCGGCAAGTTCGAAGAGGCCGACGGTGGTACGCTGTTGCTCGACGAAATCTCGGAAATGGACGCCCGCTTGCAGGCGAAGCTGCTGCGCGCGCTTCAGGAACGCGTCATCGACCGCGTCGGCGGCGCAAAGCCCGTGCCGGTCAATATCCGCGTCCTGGCCACCTCCAACCGCAACCTTGCCCAGGCCGTCAAGGAAGGCACCTTCCGCGAAGACCTGCTGTACCGCCTGAACGTCATCAATCTGGCCCTGCCGCCGCTGCGTGAACGCCCGGCCGACATCCTGGCCCTGTCGGAATATTTCGCCAAGAAGTATTCCGAAGCCAATGCCATACCATTGAAGCCGATCAGCCTCGAGGCCAAGCGCCGTTTGCAGGCCCACCCATGGCCGGGCAATGTCCGTGAGCTGGAAAATGCCATGCACCGCGCGGTGCTTTTGTCGGCGGGGGCCGAGATTGACGCAGACGCCATCCGCCTGCCGGATGGCCAGCCGCTCAATCCAGTGGCGCCGATCGGTTCGGACTATGTCGGCCGTGTCGCGCTTGCAGCCGAAAGTGCGGCGCGGACGTTTGTCGGTTCCACCGTGGCCGAAGTCGAGCAAAAGCTGATCCTGGATACGCTCAGCCACTGCTTCGGCAACCGGACGCACGCCGCCAATATCCTCGGTATCTCGATCCGGACCCTGCGCAACAAGCTGAACGAATATTCGGCCGCCGGCGTTTCGGTGCCGGCACCGCAGTCCGGGGCGAGTGCGGCGTAATATCTTCTCCTCCCTGTCGCGTAGCGATGGGGAGGGGGACCGCCAGCGGCGCGAAGCGACGGCGCAGCGGTGGTGGGGT
>CAMLLA010000330.1 GCA_946480525.1 uncultured Asticcacaulis sp.
GCCGAAGGTCAAAAAGCGCCGTGGCAAGAAGGCCAAGGCCGACGACTCGGACTGGACCGTGACAAAGGGTTACGACCAATGAACGCAGATGCCAGAAAAGCCTTTGCAGACCTGAAGCGTCGCGTCGCACTTATGGTCGGTCGCGGCAGGCTGACCGGCCTGAAGGATGCCGGCGTGTTTCAGATGGTGCAGGCCGATCGGCTGGCTGACGAGACCGCCGACAACCTTGAACGCTTCGGAAGTTACGGCTTCACGTCCGCGCCTCATGTCGGCGCCGAACTGATTATCGTCAGCGCTGGCGGGGTGCGTTCCCACGGCATTGTTATCGCCTGCGAAGATCGCCGGTACCGGCTCAAGGGCCTCGATGCCGGCGAAGTGGCGCTCTATGACGATCTTGGCCAGGTCATAAGGCTCGGCCGGGACGCCAT
The DNA here is from genome assembly GCA_946480525.1 of uncultured Asticcacaulis sp. Next base: position 429 of record CAMLLA010000330.1, read on the forward strand.
CACAGTTTCGTCGCCGAATCCTATCCGCGTCGAAAGCGAGGCGTCGATCGAGATCGCTGCGCCTGAAGCCACCATCACGGCGAACACAATCACGCTCGATGCCGACAATACCGAACTGACGGGTAACCTGTCGATCGGCGGCAATTTGACCGTCGATGGCCTGAGCAACCTCGCAGGTCCGACAAGCAAGGCCGTCAAGCTGGTCGACGACACGCCAAGCCTGAAGGTGAAAGCATGACGGACGTAGCGCTCATCTGGGACAACCAGGCCATGTCGGCCGGCATAGCGATTGAACACGGCGATCTGGTCGGCGGTGACGACTTCGCGGCCGCCGTTGTCATCTCCCTGTTCACCGATCGCCGCGCTTCAAAGGACGATATCGCGCGCCTGGCGCTGTCCGATCGTCGGGGCTTTTGGGGCGATGCATTCGCCACCGTCGAAGGCGACCTGACAGGCTCTTACCTCTGGCTCCTGAAGCGCGAAAAGCTGACGGCCGAAACCATGCGCCGCGCCAAAGACTACGCGGCCGAGTCCTTGGCCTGGATGATCGAGGACGGCGCCGCCAAGTCGATCGACGTGGTGGTAGAACGCCACAGCGTCAATGCGATCGCGCTGCATATCACTATCCGCAAGCCCAGCGGCGAGCTGGGCACCTATTCTCACATCTGGGACAAGTTCTCATGAGCGACTTTGAACGCCCGTCTCTTTCGACCCTGATCGACCGCGCAGAAAGCGACATCAATAGCCGGTTGACCGGTGCCGACAGCCGCCTCAGACGGTCGGTCTTAGGGACCTTGGCTCGTGTTGTAAGCGGTGGCCTGCACGGTCTTTACGGCTATGCCGACCATATCGCCGATCAGACCCTTCCTGACACTGCGACCGAGGCTTTGCCGAGACACGCGGCCATCTGGGGGATTGCGCCCAAAGCCGCTACGCTGGCCATAGGGCCGGTTCATGTCACTGGTACGGACGGCGCGGACGTCCCGGCCGGAACCGAACTTCAGCGCCTGGACGGCACCATCTACCAGACGATCGCGGACACCGAACTGGTCGGCGGCGCGCGCGACATTGCGGTCACCGCCGTGGTTGCAGGCACCGTAGGAAATGCCACGGCCGGCACGGCCTTATCGTTTATTTCTCCCGTTGCCGGCGTCAATTCAGCCGCCGTAGTGGCCTCTGGCGGTCTGACGGGCGGTAATGATGCCGAAACCAACGAGCAGCTCCGCGCACGCCTCCTTCAGCTTATCCGCAAACGCCCGCAGGGCGGCTCTGCGGCGGACTTCGAGACCTGGACGCTGGAAGTGCCAGGCGTGACGCGCGTCTGGGTTTACCGCAATTGGATGGGGCCGGGCACGGTCGGCATTACCTTCGTCATGGACGGCCGGGAGAACATCTTCCCGACAAATGACGACCTCAACACCGTCCTGGCTTATTTGACGCCTCGGCGCCCGATCTGCGCCGACCTGTACGTGTTCGCGCCGACGCCCTTGCCGATCGAATTCGTTGTTAGGATGGTTCCGGACAATGCAAACACGCGTGCTGGCGCTACTGCCGGTCTGAAGGAAATGGTCGAGCGCGACGCGGAGCCCGGTGGCGCCATCCTCTTAAGCCGTATCCACGAGGCTCTTTCGACCACGCCGGGCGAAACTGACCACACGCTTTATTCGCCTGTCGCGGATATTGACGCGCCGGCCGCGCATCTGCCGGTCTTCCAGTCTGTGAGCTTTGTATGATCGCCGCCGACTATAGGGACCAGTTAAAGGCTTTGCTGCCGCCCGGTGACGCTTGGACGGCCGAGGAGGGCGAGCCGCTCAACCAGTTGCTGCTGGCCTTTGGCGACGGCATGGTGGCCTTCGACGCCCGGCTTCTGGAGTTGCTCGAGGAAGCTGATCCGCGCACCACCAATGAGCTTGTCGGTGCTTGGGAAGCCGTTGTGGGTCTGCCGGACGAGTGTATCGATATCTCGCCGTTCATTGCCCAGCGCCGGGCGGCGATCTGGCAAAAGCTGGTCGGCCTCGGAGGACAGACGCCGGCGTACTTCTTGGCCGTCGCCGATCGCCTTGGCTTCGATGTCACGATCCAGGAGTTCCCAACCTTCCACGCAGGCAGCTATTGCGGGATGCCCGCCTACAGCGCCGACTGGAAATACGTCTGGCATGTCACGGTTCATAGCGCTCCGACCGATCCGCTCGTCCTGGCCTGTGTCTTCCGCAACCTGGCACCGGCGCACACGGCCGTCCTCTTCACTTACGAGAGCGGCGTCTACCCGACCTTCTTCTTCGACTTCACCGTAGGACTGTAACCATGCATAGGATTGATAGCGCCGGCAATGTCGGCAACATGTTCTCTTCGGTCGTCAACGAGGGCAGCGGGCAGTTTCCGACGATCGTCGACGCGGCCTGGCTCAATGCCATCCAGGAAGAGATTGTATCGGTGCTCACAGCTGCCGGCATTGCTCCGGTCAAAGGCACAAACACTCAATTGTCGTCGGCGATTACCGCCCGGATCAATACGTTGCTCAGCGCCTACGATACTGCCTTGGATGTCGAACTGGCCACGTACCAAAGCGGCATCAACGATGCGATGACGCTATTCCAGAACAGCGTAAACGCTGCACTCGCCGCTGCTGCTACCCGACCAGGCTTGGGCTATTATCTGACAGGTACCGTGATCCCGGCCGGCGCCCGGCTTGTAAAGGCGGACGGCGCGCTAATCCCCCGGACCGGCATCTATTCCGGCCTATGGGCTTACGCAACCGCGTCGGGCAACCTGGCTGCCAATCAGGGCGTCTATGATGCCAATCCGGGGATGTACGGCCCAGGGGACGGCGCTACGACCTTCCAACTGCCAACCGTTGAAGACTTCGTCCGCTCGCTCAAGCCCGGCCGCGCTGTTGGCTCGAAGCAAGAGGACGCCTTCCAGGGCTTCCAAATGAGCTTCCCCTACGGCGCCGCCAGCTCAGGCGGGAGCACCTCGATTTCTCGTCGCAGCGACATCAACGTCAACCTGGAAATGGTGCTGACACCTGAAGAGCTGAACCCCTACGGCGCACCGCGAATGGCTGACGAAACACGGCCGAAGAACATCGCCTATCCGTTCGTCATCACCTACTGAGTTTCCCCTCGAAGGAGGGGGAGAAGAGCGCGCGAACGCTCTTCACCGCAGGCTCTCGCCCTGCACCCCTGACGGTCGCGATCCGTCAAAAGTCCCCTCACCACGCGCAGTGGCCGGGGCAATGGAAATTGAGTCTAAAATGGAGTCTACAGTAAAGATACCGGTGCACCCTGTTCTGCCGGTGGCGCCCTATCAGGGCGGCAAGCGTAACCTGGCCAAGCGTATCACGGCCATGATCGACAAGGTCCCACATGAAGCCTATGCCGAGCCGTTCATGGGCATGGGCGGGATCTTCTTCAGGCGGTCGTCACGGCCGTCCTGTGAGTTCATAAACGACGCTTCGAAGGACGTCGTGACCTTGTTCCGAATCCTCCAGCGCCACTACACGGCTTTCATCGACCATCTGCGATATCAACTCACCACTCGGGCGGACTTCGATAGGCTGATGAAAACCGATCCTGACACGCTCACTGACCTGGAGCGGGCTGCCCGGTTCCTCTACCTTCAGCGAGCTACGTTCGGTGGCAAGGTCAGTGGCCGTACCTTCGGTGTGTCCTACGGCCGGCCGGCGCGTTTCGATATCACCAGGCTCGAACCGATGCTGGCGGATGTTTATGAGCGCCTGGCGCCCGTAAACATCGAGTGCCTTCCGTTCGCCGACTTCATGCGGCGCTACGATCGGCCGGGCACGCTGTTCTTTATCGACCCGCCATATTGGGATTGTGAGAACGACTACGGTGCCGGCATGTTCTCAAAGAGCGATTTTGAAGCTCTTAGGGACCTCTTAGCGGGCCTTAAAGGGCGCTTTATTTTGACGATTAATGACGTCCCGCAGACCCGCGAACTATTCAGGATGCATAAAATGGAGGCGGTCGACGTCAATTATAGCGTCGGCTCTGGCAACACCACGGCCGGTGAACTCATCATCACCAACCTGGCTGCGTAAGGGGAGGGCAGGGGATTTGGCGCTAAATTGCTCTAAAATCTTCTGTCCGCCACTCTAAACGCTTTTGTCGCGCTA
>CAMLLA010000331.1 GCA_946480525.1 uncultured Asticcacaulis sp.
AAGGCGCGGCTGCGGCGCCGGCCGGCACGCCGAAGCCCGCAGCTGCCGCTCCGAAGCCTGCTGCGCCTAAGCCCGCTGCGGGGACCGCGCCGAAGACGAACTAAAGAGTTAAGCCCATCAATGCCTGATCTGCGTTTTTTCGAAGTCGGTTCAAAAATCGACGTGGATCAGGTGGTGGGACTGACATCAAGCCGGCTTTTGTCGCCGGACGCCAAGGGGAGCGGCTTCATCGAGGCCTGCGCCCCTTTGTCGTTTGGGGGGCAGGGGGCTGGCACAGGCGCAGGGTTGGGAAAGGCGGCATTTTTCAGCGACAGGCGTTATCTGGCCAAGCTTCTGCGCACCAAGGCCGAATATGTCTTTGTTACGGCGGACTTTGCCGATCAGTTGCCGGACGGCTGCATTCCCCTGATAACTGCAACCCCCCAGGCTGCGTGGTCACGACTGGCTGCGCGGCTTTACCGTCCCCGCATTCACGACGGCGCGCAGGCGGTGCATGCTTCGGTCCGTTGTGAAGACGGGGTTTCCTTAGGCGTCGGTGTGGTCATTGGTCAGGATGTTGAGATTGGCGCGGGCACACGTATTGAAGCCTATGCCGTTATTGGTCCAGGTGTGCGTATTGGCAGGAACTGCCGCATTGGCGCGCACAGCACGGTCTACTGCGCCCTGATCGGCGACCGGGTTCAGCTGTCATCAGGAGTACGCGTCGGCGAGGCCGGTTTCGGCGTCAGTGGCGATGCAAAAGGATTGGTCGACGTGCCGCAATTGGGCCGTGTCATTCTCCAGGACGACGTATCGATCGGCGCCAATACCTGTATCGACAGGGGTGCATTCGACGACACGATCATCGGAGAGGCGACGAAGATCGACAATCTCGTCCAGATTGCTCACAATGTTCGAATCGGTCGTAACTGTATTGTTGCAGCGCACGCAGGGCTGTCCGGTTCGGTCGAGGTCGGTGACGGCGCCATGTTTGGTGGCCGCGCGGGTATCGTCGATCACTTGCGCATTGGCGCAGGTGCGAAAATCGGCGCTGGTTCGTGTGTGTTCAAGGATGTGCCCGGCGGTCAGACGGTGTCGGGCTATCCGGCGCGGTCGTCGCGGCAGTTTTTACGTGAAACCGTGTGGCTGGAGAAGCATGCCGCCGGCACCACCCCGCCCAGGGACAAGTCGGGCAAGGAATAAGGAAGAGTTAGATGAGCGATGCGGAACATGATGTCCAGACGGTCCCGGCGGCCGATGCGGGTGACGTAACGGAAGCCGGCGTGTCGGTGGATTATGCCGAGATATTGAAGCGGATACCGCACCGTTACCCCTTCCTGCTGGTTGACCGTGGCGAAAACTGGATCAAGAACAAGTCAATGACGGGCATCAAGAATGTCACGTTCAACGAACCATTCTTCAATGGACACTTTCCGGAAAATCCAGTCATGCCAGGTGTTCTCTTGATTGAGGCCATGGGCCAGACCGGCGCTGTCCTGATGTCGAAATCTTTGGACGCAGATGTTGAAGGCAAGACCATCTTCTTTATGTCGGTGGATGGTGTAAAGTTCCGCAGTCCGGTTCGTCCGGGCGATACGGTGCGCATGCCGGTCGAGGTGGTGCGTCATCGCGGCGACATCTTCAAGTTCCGCGGTGAGGCCTATGTCAACGACCGGATCGTCTGCGAAGCCGAGTTCGCGGCCATGGTCGTCGAAAGCCCCAAATAAGTAAGGCCGCTCTTTACGCGGTCAGACGGAAAGACCTGCCTCATGAGTGTGACCATCCATCCGACCGCCATCATCCACGACGGCGCGCAGCTTGGCGCGGACGTGGATATCGGGCCTTACTGCATCGTGGGGCCGCACGTGACGCTGCGGGACAGGGTGAAACTGAAATCACACGTCGTGATCGACGGCATCAGCGATATCGGCGCCGATACGATCGTGCATCCGTTCGCCTGTCTTGGCGGACCGCCGCAGCACCTGGCGCACAAGGGTGAGCCGACCAAGCTGATCGTGGGGGAACGCTGCCTGGTGCGCGAAAACGTCATCATGCATACGGGCACGGAAAAAGGCGGCGGGATCACGGTCGCCGGCAATGACTGCATGTTCATGGCGGGATCGGGGATCGCGCACGACTACATTCTCGGCAACAATGTCATCCTGGCCAATCAGGCGTCGTGCGGCGGGCATGTGCAGGTCGGCGATTTTGTGTTCCTGGGCGGATCTTGCGCCGTGCATCAGTTCGCGCGGCTTGGGCGGTATTCTTTCATCGGCGGCGGCGCGATCGTGACCAAGGACGTCATTCCTTACGGGTCGGTGTGGGGGAACCATGCGCGGCTGGAAGGTCTGAACCTGGTTGGCCTGAAGCGCCGGGGCTTTTCGCGGGAGACGATCCTGCATCTGCGCACGGCCTACCGGATGATGTTCGCGGAAGAGGGGACGTTCCAGGAGCGTCTGGACGACGTGATTGAGACCTATGCCGAGGTGCCGCAGGTCGTGGAGATTGTCCGGTTTATCCGTGAAGATTCGACGCGGCCGATTTGTTTGCCGTCGGATCACTGACGCTGTCGAGTAACGGGGTTTGGGGCCTGTGGCCCCAAGCCTTCCTGATTTCTTGACCGCTCGCCGCCCTTTAGGGCGGACGGCGGCCAAGAAAATAGAAAAGATTTGTGGGGTCGCGGACCCCACACCCCATAAGTCGAAAGCGCCATGACCAACGCCACCAAACTCGCACTCATCGCCGGCGGCGGCCAGCTCCCGGTCGAAGTCGCCGAATATGCCGCACGCACAAACCGCCCATATATCGTCGTCCGCATCGAAGGCCTGTCGGACGAGGCCCTGAACGCCCATCCCGGCCACACCCTAGGGCTCGGCGATTTCGCCAGGCTGTTCGAAATCCTGGCGATCGAACAGTGCAAGGCCGTCACAATGTGTGGCTATGTCCAGCGCCCCGACTTCAATACCTTCGACCGGGGCGCTGCCAACACCCAGGCCCTGTCCTCCATTCAACAGGCCGGCCGGGGTGGGGACGACTCTCTGCTGCGTCAGGTCGCCAAGGTCATTGCCTCCCAGGGCTACCACATCGAAGGCGCCCACGAAGCCAACCCGGATCTGCTGATCGCTGATGGTTTGCAAGCCGGTCCCGACCCGTCGCCGGAAGCCATGGAAGACGCTCAGGAAGCCTTGCGAATCGCAAGTGCTATTGGTGGGCTCGATATCGGCCAGGCCGTCGTCGTCGCCGGCCGCGTCACCCTGGCAGTCGAAGCGCAGGAAGGCACACAAAACCTCCTGCGCCGCATCCCGACCTTGCCCGCCAATATTCGCGGCTCACTTGCACAACGAAAGGGGGTTCTGGCCAAGCTGCCAAAGCCCATCCAGGACCTGCGCCTCGACATGCCGACGATCGGTATCTCGACTGTCGAAGATGCTTCGGCCGCGGGCCTGAGCGGCATTGTCGGCCGCAAGGACCACCTGCTGATCGTCGGCAAGCCCGCCGTCTTCGCCAAGGCGGCCGAACTCGGACTGTTCATCTATGGCCTCGATTGACTTATCCGTTGCAAAGCGCAAGCTGATGCTGGTCGCCGCTGAAGCGTCCGGCGATATGCTGGGCGCCGGCCTGATGACGCAACTTCGCCAACAGGCGCCGCTCATCGACTGGTCGTTCGTCGGCGTCGGTGGCGCGCGTATGGCCGAGCAGGGCGTGCAAAGCCCATTCGATATCGCTCAGTTGTCGATCCTCGGCCTCGTCGAAGGCCTTAAGGCCCTGCCGCGTGTCAATGCCCGGGTGAAGGACACGGTCGCCCTGGCGCAACGCGAGCAGCCCGATGCCGTCATCCTGATCGATTCGTGGGGCTTTACGCTGCGCGCCGCAAAGGCCATCCGTAAGGTCATGCCGAACGTGCCGCTGATCAAATATGTCGGGCCGCAGGTCTGGGCGGCGCGTCCTGGTCGCGCCAAAACCCTGGCCAGCGCCGTAGACTTCCTGATCGCGTTGCATCCCATGGATCCGCCGTTTTTCGAAGCGCATGGCCTTAAGACGGTCGTGGTCGGCAATCCGGCGCTGCATCTCGACTTTTCGCCGGCTGATCCTGTTGCGTTCCGCAAGTCAATCGGCCTGGTGCCGGACGCGTCTATGCTGCTGGTCCTGCCCGGCAGCCGCCCAGCGGAAATCCGTCATATGATGCCGGTCTTCGCCGAGGTCCTGGCCCGCTTGCACGCCGCAAGGCCGGAAGTGACTTTCGTTATGCCAGTGGCCGATACGGTGCGCGACCGAGTGCTTGAGGCCGTCAAGGATCTCCCCGTGCCGATCCATTTGATCGACAGCGAAGCCAACAAGCTGTCGGCCATGCAGGCCGCGACCCTGGCGCTGGCGTGCTCCGGGACAGTCTCGACCGAACTTGCGCTGGTGGGCTGTCCGATGGTGATCGCCTATAAGCTGGAGCCGCTGACCCACTGGATCTACACGCGCATCATGACGCTGAAGCACGTGACCATGTTCAACATCATGGCGGATAAGCGCATCGCGCCGGAATTCATCCAGGACGACTGCACACCTGACAATCT
>CAMLLA010000332.1 GCA_946480525.1 uncultured Asticcacaulis sp.
CTGCCCGGGGTCCTGGCCCTTCGCCACGACCTTGATGACGATGTCACGGTCGGTAACGGTGCCGACCAGACGATCATTTTCGCCGACGGGCAGATAACCGAAATCGCCGTCACGCATCATCTGCGCCGCTTCGCGCAAAGAGGTCTCGGGTGTGGCGATTTCGAACTCGGGACACATGACTTCGCTGACTTTCATGGGATCGCTCCGCTGCTGGTGAAGTAGGTTGGCAGTCGGCGCGAAGGATAGGCAGGCAGGCGTAAGATTAGGCTGCGCTTGCCCGGAGGCTTCCGTAAAATCACGGTAAACCTTCCGAATTTACGGAATTTTGATCCCCGCGGATTGTTTCCTGATATTTCCCTTAGGTTGCAAGGACTAGCCTGAAGGTTGTTGCACGAACTAAAAACCAATCAACACAGGTGCGTAGCGCCGCCCGGCACATAACGCGCCACAGGGCGGAGGAGTGCGTCAATGCGGCTGCGCGACCGGAAAGCGGCGGGGCAAGCGCTGGCCCGCCGGCTCGAAAGCTTTTCCAGAAAACCGGATACGTTGATCCTGGCCCTGGCGCGCGGTGGCGTGCCGGTCGCCTACGAGATCGCCCGAAGTCTGCGCCTGCCGCTCGACGTCTTCCTGGTCCGCAAGCTGGGCCTGCCGCAATGTCCGGAGGTCGCCATGGGCGCTGTGGCCAGCGGCGGCATAAGGATTATGAACGCCGACGTATTGCAGGCCAATCCCGTTGACGATGCAGAAATAGAAGCCGTCGCCCGGCGCGAAACCGAAGAACTGTCCCGTCGCGAAAGCGCCTATCGCGGTGACCGCCCCTTCCCCTCTGTTCGCGGCCAGACGGTCATCGTCGTCGATGACGGGCTGGCGACCGGCGCGAGTATGCGCGCCGCCCTGAGCGCCTTGCGGCGGGAAGGGCCCAGGGAACTGATCTGCGCGGTTCCGGTGGCGCCACCCGCGGAGGGCAACGACCTGCCCGAAGCCGATGAAATCTTTACCCTCATGCGGCCGGAGCCGTTCCACAGCGTCAGCCTCTGGTATGAACGTTTCGATCAGGTCAGTGACAAGGAGGTCCAGCTTCTTCTCAGAGACGCGGAAATCTTTGCCCCGGATGCCCCTCACGGCGAGACCGACATTCTGGCCGACAAGCTGCGCCGCCACGTCACGCCATTGACAGGCAAGTCGGCCGACTACGACGAACTGATGGTCATGGCGGAAAACGCCCGGTTCGTGCTCATCGGCGAAGCCAGCCACGGCACGCACGAGTTCTACAAGATCCGCGCCGATATCACCAAACGGCTGATTGCCGAAAAGGGCTTTTCAGCGGTGGCGGTCGAAGCCGACTGGCCCGACGCGTTCCGGGTCAACCGCTATGTGCGCGGCGATCGTATCGCCAGTCCCACCGATGCCCTGAGCGATTTCAAACGCTTTCCGCAATGGATGTGGCGCAACCGGGAAACGCGTGACTTCATCGACTGGCTGCACGATCACAATGCGTCCTATGCCACACGCAATGCCGGCTTTTATGGGCTGGACCTCTACAGCCTGAACAGTTCGGTCGATGCGGTGATCGGCTATCTGGAAGGCGTCGATCCGATCGCGGCAAAACAGGCGCGCGGCCGCTACGGCTGCTTCGATGCCTTTGACAACGACCCGCAGCACTATGGCTATATGACCGGACGCGGCGGCGCCGACAATTGCGAAGAAGGCCTGATTGCCCAGCTTCGCGACCTGCAAAAGAACACTTTCGAATATATGCGGCGTAACGGCGCCCTGGCCGGTGAGGAGTTCTTCTCCGCCGAGCAGAACGCCCGGCTGGTCAGGAGCGCGGAACACTATTACCGCGCCATGTTCCGCGGCCGCCCCAATTCGTGGAACATTCGCGATACCCATATGGCCGATACGCTGGACGAACTGGACCAGTTCCTGTCGAAACAGCGCGGCCGCCCAGCCAAGATTGTCGTGTGGGCGCACAATTCGCATGTCGGTGACGCACGGGCGACCGGCGCGAAGGCACGGGGTGAACTGAACCTGGGCCAGCTGACGCGCCAGCGCCACCCGGATGAGACTCTGCTGATCGGCTTTTCGACCTATAGCGGCACCGTCATGGCCGCCGACGACTGGGATGAACCGGCGCAGATCAAGGCAGTACGCCCGGGGCTCAGCGGCAGCCTGGAGGAGGTGTTCCACAAGGTGCGCGAGCCCGGCTTCCTTTTGAACCTGCGCGACAAGGCTATGGCGCGGCATCTGCTGAAGGAGCCCCGGCTGGCGCGGTTTATCGGGGTTATCTACCGGCCGGACAGCGAGCGCGTGAGCCACTATACCGACGTGGTTATGCCGGAACAGTTCGACGCCATTCTGCACATCGACGAGACGCGGGCGGTATCGCCGTTGCCGGAAGAGGTGGCGCCCGCCGTACCGCATATCGACGAGACCTATCCCACAGGCCTGTAAGGCAAAAAAAAGCCCCGGAACAACCGGGGCCTTTTCAGATATGCAGCGGGCTTAACCCAGGATGTCGAGGGGTTCCTTCAGCTGTGCCTGCGTTTGCTTTTTCAGCGCATCCATTTCCTTGGCTAAGTCCTTCGCTTCCTGGCTCGACAGGTATTTCTTGGCCTTTTCGAAAATCTCGCCTTCTTCTTCCTCGACGTGGTGCGTGACCGAGTGCTTGAACTCGCCGAAGGTTTCGAGCCACAGTTCATCCGTGACCGGCGTCGTGCTCAACTTTTCCAGGTACTCGCGAATTTCGTCGTGCTCGTGGTTGGCGTGCTCGATCTTTTCTTCGACCTGCTTGGAGCGCGTGGCGTCCTCGATGGCCTTGTAGAAGGTTTGCTCTTCGGTATCCGCGTGCAGGGTCAGTTCGAGCTTGATCGTTTCGAACAGGCTCTGACGCTCGGCCGGATCCTTGCTGGCGATGACCTGCTCCATAAGATCCGCAACCTTCTGGTGGTCCTTCTTCAGGTAGTTATAGATATCCATGATACTGTCCTCGTGGCTTTTGAAGCTTGTTGTAAGCTTGATGGAATTGGTCGTTCGCCCCGTTGGAACCAGCATGACAAAGCAAGGGTAAGATCGATATGGCCGCAGTCCTGGCGGTACGTAAGACTCTGGTAAAACCTTGATTGCACTTGAGAATTAATCTCATATCTATTTGTGCGTAATCTGGATGCCGGCGGCGTCGAAGGCCTTTTTAATCCGCTTGTTATATTCCCTGAGCACCGTCCAGCGCGACGTCGGCTGGGTGCGCATACGTGATTTGATGATAATGCCGACGTCCGACAGCAGGTCCACGCCGGCGATTTCAAGGTCAGCCAGGATGAGAGGACCATAGTGCGCGTCCTTGCGCAGGTCGGCGGCCACCTCACGCATCATCTGCATGGCGTGGTCGATATCGGTGTCGTACTTCACCGGCAGGTCGGACGCCGCATACGAGAAGGTCTTGGTCATGTTGTGGATGACCTGGCTTTCCCCGTAAGGGAAGATGTGCAGCGTGCCGTCGGAATCGCGCAGGCGGATCGTCCGCAGGGTCATGTCCTCGACCTCACCGCTGAAGGCGCCGATCTGGACGATGTCGCCGACCGCGACGATGTCTTCCAGTATCAGGAACAGACCCGTCAGCATGTCCTTGACGATGGTCTGGGCGCCGAAGCCGACGGCGACCCCGACGACGCCGGCACCCGCCAGCACAGGCGCGATCTCGACGCCGACCTGGCTCAGCAGGGTTATGATGGCCAGGCCGATGATAACGACCTGCAGCAGCCGGCGGACCAGCGGTCCGAGCGTATCGAGCTGCGCGCCGCGGCGCGGATCGCCTTCACGGCGCAAGCGGTTCAGTGTCTTGCGCGTAAACAGGCCGACGGCTTCGACCGCCAGGGTCGCCAGGACCAGGACAGTCAGGACGCGCAAGGTCGTCGAAGCGATATACCTGCCCGAGCCTTGCGACGCCCAGGCAATGATATCCATGCCCCAGACGTTGGCGGCCATGAAAAATGCGACCAGCCAGATCACAAGGCTGACGACGGTCCGGCTGAGTTTAAGCGCCTTGCCGGCGCGCTTCCTGCGATCCTCCGTGCTTTCACCCGGCAAGTGAGACACCGCCTGGCACATCAGCCAGTTCAGGCCCTTGATAATCAGGACGGCGGCAACCAAGATCAGCGCCGTCAGCCCTGCATTGATCGCAAGTCCCTGCGGACCCAGACCCGCCAGGTGACGCCAGAACAGGGTAAGGCTGCCGGTGATTTGCTCGTAGGCCGTCATGATCGCTATCCATGCCCGTTAATCCTGGCATGACCCTGACGACGCGTCCGTAAGGCGGAAATGAGCCGCCAAGCCCCCGCCCGACAAAAATCGGCAAGGGTCAGCGCACGTCGGGCTGGATTTCGGCGCTGTTGACGAGGTGCTTCGTGCCGATCAACGTGCCCAGGATAGAGATCGCCATGTCGTGGAAACGGTGCTCCTTGTCGCTGGCGCACAGGTCGGCGATCACCCACGTCACGATGTCCTGTTCGAACAGGTCGCTGACCGTCTTCATGACGCATGCCTC
>CAMLLA010000333.1 GCA_946480525.1 uncultured Asticcacaulis sp.
CGGCACGCCGCAGCCCTGGCATCAGGCATTTGTCACCACAATGCCCTGGTATCTTTCGTGGGCGTTCCTGACGCCGCTCGTCGTCTGGCTGGCCGTACGCTTCGATTTCAATAGCCGCGCCGCAGGCCGTTTCGCCGCCGTCCACCTGCCGGCCGGGATCGCAGTCGCTATCTGCCACGCGCTCATCTACGTCGCCATGGCCGGCGTCATCAACCGCCACAATCCGCATTTTCCGGCCTTGGGCGACCTGATCGCGATCAAGCTGTCGGGCAGCCTCCACGTCAACCTGATGATCTATTTCCTGATCATCGGCCTGGTCATCGCCGGACGCGCCTATGCCCGCCTGCGCGACCGCGAAGTCGCCTCCGCCAGGCTGGAGGCGCAGTTGGCCGAAGCCGAAACCGCCGTCCTGCGGGCGCAGTTGCAGCCGCATTTCCTGTTCAACACGCTGAACGCCATTTCGGCGCTCGTTCCGGAGGATCCCACGCGCGCCAATCGCCTGATCGCGCGGCTGGGCGATCTCCTGCGCCTGTCGATCGACGACCGGGGCCAGATCTGCACGCTGGCGGAAGAGCTCGACTTTACCGAGGCCTATCTGGCCATCGAGCAGGAGCGGCTGGGCGATCGCCTCAGCATCGTGCGCCGGATCGATCCTGAAACGCTTACGGCTCAAGTGCCCGCCCTGCTGCTTCAACCCCTGGCGGAAAATGCCGTGCGGCACGGACTGGCGGCGCGCGTGCGCGGCGGCACTCTGACCCTCAGCGCCGAACGGACGGCGGATGGTATCCGGCTGACTATCGTGGACGACGGGCGCGGCGCAACCGAGTTCACCGACGGTGTCGGTCTCGGCAATACGAAACGCCGCCTGCACCAGCTTTACGGCGACCGCCAGTCCCTGACCATTATCACCGCGCCCGATGCCGGCTTCCAGGTTGTGATCGAGGTGCCGCAATGATCCGCGCGCTTGTCGTCGATGACGAACCTCTGGCGCGGCGACGGATCGTGTCGCTTCTCAAAGACGACTTTATTCTGGTTGGCGAAGCCGGGCACGGCGCCGAGGCCGTCGACATGATCGCGACGCTCAGGCCCGACCTCGTCTTTCTCGATATCCAGATGCCGGAAATGACGGGCTTCGATGTCATTGCCGCTGTCGGCGTGGATGCCATGCCGCCGACGGTTTTTGTCACGGCTTTTGACGCCTACGCCGTTCAGGCTTTCGAGGTCCAGGCGCTGGATTATCTGCTGAAACCCTTCGACGACGAGCGGTTCGCCAAGGTTGTTGCACGCGCCCGCCAACGGCTGCCGCAGCCCCCCGGCATACGCACCCTGATGGCGGAACAGCCCGCGAGATTGATTGCCCGGTCGCGCGGCGTCATGAGGGTTATCCACCTCGAGGATATCGACTGGATCGGCGCCGCTGGCGACTATGCCGAAGTCCACGCCAAGGGCCGGTCCTATCTCATCGACGAGTCGCTGGCTTCGCTGAACGCCCGCCTCCCAGCCGAACAGTTCGTCCGCATTCACCGGTCTGCCATAATACGGCTGGACCGCGTGGCTGAAATCCGCACGGGCGACCATGGCGATGGCGGATTGCGGTTGAGGTGCGGAACGGAGTTGCGGATCAGCCGCCGCTTCCGCGATGGACTGGCCAACCTCCTGACCTGACCATTCGGCGACAGGGCCGTCCCGTTGGGCGACGACCAATTGCCCGTCCACCGCCTATCCAGACAATGCGTCTCCATAGCCGAAGGAGATCGCATGCCGAAAGATCATATGATTGCGCGCCGAACATTGCTTCTGTCGTTGTCCGCCGGGCTCTGTCACCCCGGGATGGCGCGCGCCGGAGATACGGTATCGGCCAAGATGAAACAGGCGCAGGACCTGCTGTCGGACACCATCCGTAATAATGACGCGGAAGGGCGCGCAGCCATCTACGCCGTGACTGCAAGGAGCCTGCCGGAATATCAGCCGGCGCTCTATGGCCCGGCGGCGATCACCGCCTACCACCGCGCCTTGCTCACCCGAAAACGCGTAACCGGTTACACCACCACGACCACAGAAGTCATTGACCTCGGTGGAGCAGCTATGGAAGCCGGCACGTTTGATATCGCCTGGCAGGACGGCCAGAGCGAAGCCGGTAAGTACCTCAACATCTGGTCTTTGAACTCGGGCACGCCACGCCTCGTGGCCGATGCCTGGGGTTATTTCCGTCCCCTGCCCGACCCGCAGGCCTTCTATGTCGAACTGCCCCCAGGCCAACCGCCCGCCGCATCCGCAAATCAGGACATCAAACGGCAACTCGACGACTTCAACCGGCGCAACGCCGAGGCCGTCCGCGCCAAAGACGCTGAAGCCCAGATCGGTTTCTATACTGAAGACGCTGCCTTCATGCCGCACGCCGACACAACCAAGTCCGGCATCGCCGCCATCGCTGCCCATCTGCGCCGTTACGTGCAGAACGGCAGTGGCGCCACCTTCGATACGGTCGAGGTCTGGAACGAAGGCTTCGACGTCTTCGCCGCCCACATCACCGAGTATTCGCGCTTCCGGGTCCGGTGGCGCACGCCCGACGCTTCGGGTGCTGTCACCGGCGGCGGCATCCGTCTGTGGAAGCGCATGCCCGACGGCCAGTTGAAGAAACATCGTGCGCTCGGCACCCACTATCATAATGCCTGACAGGAGAGATGATTATGCAATGGCTATCCATCCCCGCTGCCCTGCTGTGCCTGGCGTCCGCCCTTCCCGCCGACGCACAGAGCCGGCTCGACCACACGCAGATCCGCTCGACGAGCTTCACCGGCAACAAGATCGGCATTTCACCGATGCGGGGCGTAAATATCTACCTGCCACCCGACTACGATACCCCCGGCAAGCGCTTTCCGGTCATCTATTTTCTCAACAACATGAACGAAACCGACAGCGAGCCCTTTGCCACGCATGACGCGAAGACACTGCTGGATGCCGCGATCGCTGGCGGCACGATCGGCAGCGTCATCGTCGTCACAGCGGATTTTTCAACGCCGATGGGCTCGTCCTGGTACGTCAATTCACCCGTTACCGGCAACTGGCAGGACTTCATGGTCAAGGAACTGGTGCCCTATATCGACGGACATTACCGGACGCTGCCCTCTCCCGCGTCCCGCGGCATGGCCGGCGACCGGATGGGCGGTTACGGCGCCATCCGCTTCGGGATGACCAACCCCGACGTCTTCGGCAGCGTCTATGCCCTGCATCCGGTCGGCACCGGCACAGGCGTCCAGACCATGCACAGCCGCCCCAACTGGGACAAGCTGCACGCCGCAAAGTCTCTGGCCGAATTCGACGACGATCTGTTTGGCCGCATTTTTCTCAGCATCTATCAGGCGTACGTGCCGAACCCGGATAAGCCACCGCTTTATGTAGACCTCACCGCACGACGCGAGAATGGCCAACTCAACATCGACGCCGCGCAGACGGGCCGGCTGATCGAAAACTTCGCCCTGGTCAATCAGTTGCCTGAGCACGCCGGCAATCTGAAGCGCCTGCGCGCTTTAAAATTCGACTGGGGCCGCAATGACAGCAATTACGACCACGTCATTTCCAACCAGGCCTTTGCCCGGATGCTCGACGAATATGGCGTCCCATACGAAGCCGAGGAATACCGCGCCTGGTGGGGCGAGCGGACCTGGGGCAAGGATGGTCGCGTCATGACCGACCTTTTGCCTTTCTTCGCCAGACATCTGACGTTCGAAGGCCATAACTAAAACTTGAGTTCTTGATAATGATTATCAATTACACATTGGCGCGGGAAAGCGCTATTGTCGACGAGAACAGGAGCCCACCTCATGCGTCTCGTCGCCAAAACCTTGTCCTACGCCACCATGCACGTCTTCATCGCGTCAACCCTGGCCTATATCCTGACAGGCAACTGGGCAATCGCGCTCGGTATCGGCCTGCTGGAACCGCTGGTCCAGACGGTTGCTTTCCCGCTGCATGAGTGGGCTTGGGAGCGAAAGAAAGTCAAGTTCGACCTGATGCACGGGCACAATCACGGCACCGCCCCCGACGCCGGCTAAAGAAAAAAGCGCCGGACTTTCGACCGGCGCTTTTCCAACAGGTTGTAAGCTGGCTTATGGCGCGGCGAAAATTGTTAGCTCGCGAGACCCGAAGCGGAGCGTACTTGAGTACGTGAGCATCGGATCACAGCGAGATGACGATTTGCAGACCGCCAGAAGTCAGCGCGAGAACTTCTGGAACTTGATCCGATGGGGGATCAGTGAATCCGTACCCAGGCGGCGCTTCTTGTCTTCTTCGTACATTTCGAAGTTTCCTTCGAACCACTCAACGTGGCTGTCGCCTTCGAAGGCAAGGATGTGCGTCGCCAAGCGGTCGAGGAACCAGCGGTCGTGGCTGATGACCACGGCGCATCCGGCGAATTCTTCCAGCGCCTCTTCAAGCGCCTGAAGCGTTTCGATGTCCAGGTCGTTGGTCGGTTCGTCGAGCAGGATGACATTGCCGCCGGCCGCCAGGGTCTTGGCCAGGTGGACGCGGTTGCGCTCACCG
>CAMLLA010000334.1 GCA_946480525.1 uncultured Asticcacaulis sp.
AATACTAATTCGCCGCGCTCCGATGGTACGGGGCGCGGCGAATTGTTTTAGTTTTCCGCCGGGTTGTTGGCCGCCAGGAAAGCCGTCACGGTTTCCAGTATTTTCAGCCGTGCTGCTTCACCATCAGGCGCATAGTCGTCACGCGCCAGCTCCACATAGTCGACAGGTTTCTGCGCCGCCCGCAAATCGTCACGCACGGTGCGGATCTGAGCGGCCGGAACGAGGCCGCGGCTTTCCTGGTGAATAAGCAGGACCGGGGCCGTAATCGCCGAGGCCACGACCGGCGGCGTGTCGGCCCCAATCGACCTTTCGAGGTTTCTCACACTCATCGGATTTTCAAGAAACGTCCTGGGCCAGCGCGGCGAGGGCGAGAGCGTGGTGAAAGCATCGCCGTCCGGCATCGGGGCAAAGGTCTTCCGCCAGGCGATATAACGCCTGGTGTCTGAAACGCCATCGATCGACACGGCGCAACGAACCGTTCCGGCCTCCGCCAATTTCAGGGCGGCGTAGCCGCCAAGCCCGGACCCGGCCGAGCATACCCGTCGCGGATCCGCCAGGCCCTGGCGCACAAGGGCTTCGATCCCGTCGCCAAGGTCCGATTGAAGTCTGGTGCTCCATTGGCCGGTGCCACGGTAGTTGGGCTGAAAGACGAGGTATCCGCGTGACGCCAGCGCCTGGGACATCCAGTCGAAGTCGATACGCGCCTGACTACCTGGGCTCTCTTGCGGAAGGATGACAAGCGGCAGGTTCTTGTATGCCGGCTTGGGAGGCAGTGTAACTATGCCCTTGATAGCGGTCCCGTCCGAGGTTGTGTAGGTGAACACCTCCTGTCTTGCGATCCATTGGGTCGGTATCTGCGGGAAGTCCTCGCCAACGGACGTGCTCTTTCCCCTGGAGAAATCGAGCAGGTAGTAGGTGCCTGTCTCTTCGTCGCCGACCACGCGTATCAGGGCTTTCTTCGTGTCGTCGGTGACCGATACGACTTCAACCGACTGTCCGGCCGATGCAGCCAGCGCCTTCTCATAGATCCTGTGCAGGCGCGGTTCGCGAATATCGTATGTCGGTGTTTCCTGGTGCGAAGCAAATCCCGCCAGGCGTCCTGACCGCGGATCAAAAACGGGCCGCTCCACCCCGGCATCATTGGTCTCAAGCGGGCCGGACAGACCGCCTTTGACATCGAGCGTGTAATAGTGGAAACGGCGCGGCGCGTCCTTGGGATCGTTACCGTGTGTATCGGTATCCAGGATCACGATCGAAGCGCCATCCGCCGCCAAACCAACCATGAACGGAGCAAACGTATCCTTCGCCCGGACGATTTCCCGGCTCAGGACAGATTTCCATTTGCCGTCGACCTTCATCTCTATGCGGTAAGACCCTTTGAGAAAGTCATAAAGGGTGCGGGCAACGATCGTCCCGTTCGGTCTATATAGCCAGTCGTCGACGTACAGGGTCTCCCGTTCGATATCACCGCCGCCGTCATCGATCAGCTTGGCATGGCCGGTCGCCGGGTCGACCGTCCATAGAAAGACGCGCTGGGTGGGTTGGCTGCCGACGGATTGCCCGCGCATCTCCATGAACGAGCCGATCAGTTGGGGCTCGCCATCGATTACGACGCGAGACGGCAGTCCAAGCGCCTGACTTGGGGCGTCACCAATGTGCGCGCCAATCGGTACCGATGCGCCGGTAAGCATATTCACGGACGTGATCGCGTTCTCGCCGCGCACGCCGAAATATATACACCTTGGTGGCTGGTTTAAGTCGAGCAATGTCTGGGCTTGTCCACCGTCGGAGCCTGCCTGGGCGCCGGCCGCAGCCGCAATATCACGGCCGCTGAGTTGCTGAGACATGGCCTGCGAAGGGCTACCCGCGCAGGTCCCACGCGTTACCGCACGAGAATCGGAAACGAGTACACGGGCATCGTCGGCCCAGCCAAGCGCAGTGACATCGCCGCCGCTGAGTTTGTGGTAGGCGTGCTGGCGGTCGGAAAAACTATAACCGGTCAGAATGTTCAGCCCATCGACATGGGTCGTAAACGCAATCCGCGATCCGTCGGGGGACAGGGCGATCTGCTGGAAGTGCGGCGACTTGGCATAAAGTTCGAGAGGCGGAGGCGCGTCTGTCGGCTTGGCCCGCTTTGTTCCCCGAACAACGACATCTGTTTCCTGAGCGTAGCCAGGCACATGACCGCCGGCGGCAACCGTCACCATAAGGGTCGTAACCGTCAGGATTTTTTTCAAAGAAGGCACGCATTATCTCCCGGGAATGCAATCTTGTTGTCACGCGATGTATCAAAGACAGGGGCGGCAAGAATCCCTGATCGGCTGTGGCTACAGCCGGACACGGACCACGTCGGCAAAGCCAAAGGGCTGGCCCGCCCTTGTCTCAAAGACCAGGCTCAGCCAGCGCCTGCCGTCGCCGGCGGGAAAGGGCGCGGTAAGCTTTCCTTTACCGGCATCGCTCTTTTCGGCGACTTTCCGGCCGTCGATATAGAGGCTGCATCTCCCCAGAAGACCGAGGCATTCCAGGGTGCCGCCGCGTCTGCGCACTTTCGTGAACGCTTCCACCTCGACGGCGCACAGCACGTAGCCGTCGCGCGCAGGCGCCGGGAAGGGAACGCCCGCACGGAACCATCCCCAGGAATTCATGTCGTTATCCTTCGGACGCAGGTTTGGATCGATGGACGTCGTCTGCTCCGGCGCACGCCGCCAGTTCTCGGTGATCTGGACGCTTTCGGAAACCGCCTGATATGGCCAGGGCTCGGCTGCCGCCACCTCCACCTGTACGACCGCGGCCTTTAGTCCGGGCGTGGTCGCGGTCAGCTTCAGCTTGCCGGCAAAGCCCTCACGCGTCTGGACAATTACTTGCGCCAGTCCGTTGAACAGGGCGCGGCTATGGCCTTTCTCGCTTGTGACGTCGTTGGGATTGCCATTGCCCAGTCCGATAATGTCGCCACCTTCGACCGCAAAGGTGATCGGGTGCTGCGCCACCGGCACATGGCGGCCCCGGGCATCCAGCGCCTCGACCGTAAAGGGCTGGGCATCGATCCCGTCGCCCCGCATCGCCGCCCGATAAGGGGTTAGTTTCAGGCTGACCGGCGCCCCGGTTGTTTCGACTTCGAATGTCTTTGCCACCTTGCCTTTCCGATAGCCGACGGCCTTCAGTTTCCCGGGGGCATAGATGGCCTTCCAGCGGTTCATCTCGTAGATGTCGCCCTTTTGCCGCCCAAGGGACCGGCCGTTCACGAAGAGCTCGACCTCGTCCATATTATGGAGGGCCATGACCAGTATCTCTTCGCCCTCGCGGCCGGGCCAGGTCCAGTGTGGGGCAAGGTGCAGAACGGGCTCATCGCGCCACTGCGCCTGGCGAAGCCAGAAGGCGGTCTTGGCGAAACCGCACAGGTCCATGATACCGAAGAAGGATGAGTTCGACGGCCACTGATGCGGCGTCGGCTCGCCATGGTAGTCAAAGCCGGTCCAGACAAAAGCCCCGGCGACGAACGGCCGTTCCGCGACCGCCTTCCATCCGACGCGATGCGTTGTGCCCCAGGACGATGCGTCGTCGTCGTAGGACGCGATGATGTTTTTCTCGGGGATGGTCTGGTATTCGCCGCGCGTCATGAAGGCCGAGCAGTCTTCCGAGGAGGTGATGGGAAGGTCCGGATGCGCCTTGTGGAAGTCGTCATAGGACTGGTACTGGTAATTGAAGCCGACGACGTCGACGGCCTGGGCGACGTTTATCGGGGTAAACAGCCCGTCGTTCATCGCGGCCGTTACCGGACGCGTCGTATCGAGCGCCTTCACCCGGGCCGCCATGCGGCGAACCATCTCGTAGCCTTGTTCCGTGCCCTGCATCGGCTCTTCGTTGAAGACGGACCAAAGGATGATCGAGGGATGATTGCGGTCGCGGCGCACCAGCCATTCCAGCTCCGCCATGTGATCGGGCGATGGATTGAAGACGCGGTTTTCGTCCATGACCAGGAAGCCCAGGCGGTCGCACAGCGCGTAGAAGGACCGGTCCTGGGCGTTGTGCGAACACCGGATGGCGTTGCAGCCCAGCTCTTTCAGGCGCCGGAGGCGGTATTCCAGAATCCCATCCGGCACGGCAACGCCGACGCCGGCGTGGTCCTGGTGGATGCACACGCCCTTGAGCTTCACCGGCTGCCCGTTGAGATGGAAGCCGGTGTCCGGGTCGAACCTCTGGGTTCGGAAGCCAGCGGGCGTGTCGATTTCATCCACGACCCGGCCATTGCTCACCACCCGGGTGCGAACGCGATAAAGCTCAGGCGCCTCGATGCTCCAGAGTTTCGGGTTCTGGACGTCGACGCGGCCATTGACGGTCGCGGTCCGCAGGGCGGGCACGTCGGTGCGCATCCGTGTTTCCGCGACCGTCGCGCCGTCCTGCCCGATGAGGGTCGAGATCAGGTCTACGCTCTGCGGCGCGCTCCCCGAATTGTAGAGCGTTATCTCCAGCGGAATATGCCATTTCCCGCTGTCTTCGACCGGATGGGCGAAGACGCCGTCGGTGACGATGTG
>CAMLLA010000335.1 GCA_946480525.1 uncultured Asticcacaulis sp.
AAGCGCGTCCTGAACGCTCAGGGCGTCGTTGCGATAGACCTTGGTGTCCGCGCCCAGTTCGGCCAGGTAATGGACGAGGTTGTAGGTAAAGCTGTCGTAGTTATCGATGACCAGAATCATGTACGCCTCCACAAAGCGCGTCCTGGCCAAACCGAGGGCACGCAAAGCCCTTTCCATTTAAGCAATGCGCAGACCTTTTCCAAGCCATAAGATTCCAGCCCAGAGTTAAGATTGGTTAACGCTTTGATGGTTGAGTGACCCGTCACAACACAACAGATTCGCCAAGCTCAGGCACGATGCAGATGAATGACATTGCCGCAGATATGGATGACCGCGATGCGCGCCTGTCGCAAGCCCTGGGACTTTTGAGGTCGTCCGACCAAAGAGCGCGTAACGGTTTGTTGTCGCTGGCGGCGTTGACTGGCCTGGCGGTCTCGGGCACCTTGCTCGCCACCCTGCTGACGGGTGCCGCCGAGCCCAAAAAGACTTTGAAAATGAAAGACGTGCCGGCGGCGGCTTCAGCGGATTTCGAACTTTCGGCATCACTGTCTCAAACTGAGCCACACGCCGGCAATGTCCGCGAAGCGGTCCTTATCGCCACCGAGCGCTGACGCCCTGAGTGGTTGTCAGTTAGCCTTATAGTCGTAGCGCCAGGCGTCCTGGGCGGCACGAATAAGCGCGCCGGCCTTGTGACAGGTTTCTTCATATTCCATCTGTGGCACGCTGTCGGCAACCACGCCGGCGCCGGCCTGGACGTAGATGTTGCGGTCCTTGAACAGGGCCGTTCGCAGGACGATGCAGACGTCGACGCTGCCATTGGAAGAAATGTAGCCTGCGCCGCCCCCATAGCCGACACCGCGTTTGACCTGTTCCAGTTCGTCGATGATTTCCATCGCCCGCACCTTGGGGGCGCCGGACAGGGTACCTGCCGGCAGGGCCGCCAGAAGTGCGTCAACGGGGTCGAGCGTTTCAGGCGCATCGCCTTCGACGTTCGAGACGATGTGCATGACGTGGCTATAGCGTTCGATGATGAATTTTTCGGTGACGCGGACGCTGGCCGGCTTGGCGACACGGCCGACGTCGTTGCGGCCGAGATCCAGCAGCATCAGGTGTTCTGACAGCTCTTTTGGATCCGCCAGCAGTTCCTTTTCGAGCGCGCGGTCCTGTTCCGGCGTCTTGCCGCGTGGACGCGTGCCGGCGATCGGACGGATGGTCAGTTTGCCGTCGCGGATACGCACCAGGATTTCCGGGCTGGAACCGGCCAGCTGAAAGTCGCCGAAGTTCAGGTAGAACAGGTAGGGCGACGGGTTGTGGCGGCGCAAGGAACGGTAAAAGGCAAACGGCTCGATCGGATAGGGGGCTTCGAAACGATGGCTGAGCACGACCTGGAAGATATCGCCAGCGCGGATATATTCCTTCGCCGTGTCGACCATATTGCCGAAATCGAGCGGCGAGGTCGGTGAGGACAAGGGCTGCTGCGCATGATCGCGTGGCGCAGGCTGAGCGTTCAGCGGTACGCGCAGGTCTTCCTCTATGGCGTCGAGGCGCGCGCACGCGGCGCTATAGGCGTCCTGCGCGGATACCTGCGATGGCCACACTGGGCTGGCCAGCAGGATTTCATGGGCGACACTGTCGAAAACGCATACAACACTGGGGCGAACGACGACGGCGTCCGGCAGGTTGAGCGGATCGGGATTGGCCTCACCCAGCGGCTCGAACAAGCGAATCATGTCGTAGCCGAAGACCCCGAAGACGCCTGAAACCATGGGCGGCAGGCCTTCAGGGATGTCCATCCTGTTGGCCGAGACAAAGGCGCGCAGGGATTCGAGCGTCGGCTTGTCTTCGGCGACATAGGCCTCCGTCGCGATGCCTTCGCCGGTGGCCAGTTCGGCCTTGTCACCGAAACACCGCCAGACCAGATCCGGATCGAGCGTGATGATCGAATAGCGGCCGGACAGGGCGCCACCTTCGACCGACTCAAACAGGAAGCTGAACGGACGCTGGCGGCCCAACTTCAGGTAGGCCGAAACCGGTGTTTCGACGTCGTCGATCAGGGTGCGCCAGACAATGGAAGGCTTGCCAGCGGCATACTGGGTTTCAAAAGCGCTTTTGACCTCTTCCGGTGACGGTTGAGCGCCGCGCGCGGCGACGGAAGGGGATACGGTCACGATTTTGCCGGGTCCTTTTTGGTATCAGACTTCGCGTCGGCGGCGGGCGGGGTCACGCCCAAAGCGCGGACGGCCGTGTTCGGATTGGTCTTGACCTTGACCGCCTTGCGGGCGGCGGTCCGCACCAGGCCGACAACGTCCTGCGCGACGGACATGCCCATGCGTGTCCGCATTGAGGCGGCCGTTGCATTGGCGGCGGCGGGTTGCGCCTGATGAACGGCGTCGAGGCGGCCAACAAGGATTACGCCGGCCTGCAGCGGCGCGTGGAAGGTCTCTCCCTGCTTGACGTTGAAGACCTGGCCCGTGATCGCCGGCGGGACCTGGTGCGCGCCGCCCGAGCGGTCGACGCCTTTTTCCGTTTGCAGCGGGCTGCCGGCTTCGGCCGCCAGCGTGGTCAGGGACTCCCCCTTGCCGAGGCGCGCCGCCAGGGCTTCAGCCTTTTCTTCGATGGCGGCGACGGCCTTCTGGGCGCGCCACGCTTCGATCAGTTTCGGTTTGATCGCGTCCAGCGGCGGCGCTGCGGCAGGTCTCACAGCCTTGAGGTTGACGACGAAATACTGCCCCTGGCCGAATTCCTGGATGTCGGACGTGCTGCCGGGCTGAAGGTCATAGACGGTCTTCACGATCGCAGGGAAACGCGAGTAATCCTGCCCCTGGCTCCTGCCTTCGGCGGTCATCCATTCCAGGTCTTCGACCTTGAGGCCCAGCTTCTGCGCGGTCGCGTTGAAGCTTTCACCCGCCGCCAACGCATCCGCGAGCTTATGCGAAGCCTCGTTCAGCTTGTTGGCGGCTGCCTCGCGCTTGAGATCTTCGACGATTTGCCCGCGCATGCTTTCGAACGACGGTGTGGAACCGACATGGATGTCGCCCATGCGAATGACAGCGACACTCAGTTCGCCCTGGATCGGCCCGCTCACCTCGCCGGATTTCATCGTGAAGGCGGCGTCGGCGATCTTGGCGTCGGGTACGGCTGCCTTGGACTGACGGTCAAGACGCAGCAATGTGCCCTTGTTCGCCTTGGCAACGGCATCCGGGGACTGGCCGGACTTAAGCGCGGCAGATATCTTGGCGGCAGCCGCGGCGTCCGGCGCGGTAATCTGGATGAAGCTGCGGGTCTCGGGCGTACGCGCGCCTTCCAGCCGCGCCTCATAGGCCTTGCGCACATCGGCTTCGTTGACCTGAACGCCCGGCAGGAATTGCTCGACACTCAGGATGATGATCGCCGCCTGGCGGAGTTCCGGCGTGGTCAGGCGGGCGAGGTTCTGCTGATAGAAGGTGTTGACGTCCGCGTCCGTCGGCACGGGGGGGGCGGCGATGCTGCGTTCCGTGACGTAGAAATAGCTGAAGTCGCGCGTCTGCATCGAGAAGGCGGCTTCAGCGGCTGCAAACACGCGCGGCGCCTGGAAGCCGGCCAGTGCGCCTGTGATGAACTGCTGATTGGCAATGTTGTCGGCGAATTCGCGTTCGACCGTTTTCTGGTCGTAACCCATGCGCCCCAGGGTCTGGAGATAGGTGTCGCGGTCAAACTTTCCGGTCGCGGAATTGATGAACTGGGGCTGTTTCGCAAGCTGGTCGACGATCAGTTTAGCCGACGGTTTGATACGAAGTTGATCGAGCCACGCGCCCATCGACTGCTGGTCGGCCAGCTGCTCCATGATAGAGAGGTGCGCGCCTTCGGCGACCAGCTCTTCGTTTGTGACGGCTTGGCCGTTACGCTGGGACGCCCATTGCTGCTTGTTGTCGTCGATCAGCTTTTTGAAGTCGTTGGCCGACACGATCCGCTTTCCCGCCTCGATGACGTTGGTTGTCGAGCCACCCTTAAGCGCATCGCTCATGCCGAAAATGGCAAAGGACAGGATCAGCAGCGCCATAAGCCCGATGAAGACCCATGACTTGGTGAACTGGCGGAATAGGCTGATCATTCGAATTGCGTCCGGAGTCGTGATGTCGGCGGCTTTTGCCGTCTTTAGTGGAACCTAGTGATGGGTTCTTACGGCACGATCAAGGCAGATTCAAAGAAAAATTGCGGGTGAGGGGCCGCCGCCACGCCTTTTTCTGTTGGCGCTATCGCGTCCGCCGGTCTATGTTTTGCACTGCGTCATGAACTTGTGCCCGCGTTTAGAGACCGGCAAGATCGATTGCTGGCGGAGCGGAGCAGGGCTTACGCGCAGACATCACATAACAACAAAGATTTAAATGCCACACAGTCACCTTATCGCGGCGAACTGGAAGATGAATGGCCTCAAGAGCCAGATCCCCATTGCCCAGGCCATTGCTGCCGAAAGCCGAAAATACCAGGCGCGTGTCGCCCTTTTTCCGCCCTATACGCTTTTGCCGCTTCTGGCTGACG
>CAMLLA010000336.1 GCA_946480525.1 uncultured Asticcacaulis sp.
TCGGCATAGGTCGTCTCGGTCCAGCCCTGTTCGGGGCCGACCGTGTCCTTAAGCAGCGCGAAGGTCTGGCGGTGGGTATAGTTGATGACCATCGCCAGGAGGAGCAGGATACAGATGACCCATCTGTACTTGCCCGGTTTCAGCGACGTCGCGGTCTGGTCCTGCGGCATTCGTTTTCCCTTGTTACAACTTCTGTTGGCCTGTTAACCCAGGTGTAGCCTGTTTTTTTAAGGCTGCATACTAGTCAGGAAATGACACCGGTGGCAAGTCTAATTGAAAACTAAAATAATGTTACAAATCATACAGTTAATATGTTTGGCGCGGTGTTAAGCCAGCGGCGCGGGCAACGACTCCCGTAAACAGCGAGAGAACAATCAGCAATTTCCCCGGCGACCGCCGCGCGCCGTGCGCTCGCACGCATCCCGGTACGATTTGGCCGGGCATCTTGCGCAATGAACCTGGGAGGCGCATAGTTAAACCCAAGCGGGTAAAAAACACGCCATAGGGGAAGCGCAGCCAGGGATGCTGCGGTCGTTTTCGTGCAGCGTAGAGTTCTCAAGTCCTCATACCGCCTCACTAAGAGGCGTCCTCATCAACCGAGTGAATGGAGACGAGCATGCCCGATACCCTTACAACGCCAACAACCGGAAATACCTACACCAGCCGCGACGGCCTGAAGATATTTTATCGATCGTGGCTTCCGACCGGAGCGCCGCGAGGCCTGGTTTTGCTGTGCCATGGCTTCAATTCGCACAGCGGCCAATATGGCTGGCTGGCGCAACAGCTGGTGCTTGCCGGGTTTGCTGCCTATGCCGGCGATATGCGCGGACGCGGCCGGTCCGACGGTGAGCGCTTCTGGGTCGATCGCTTCAGCGACTATGTCGACGACGTTGCCGGTGTGGCGAATATCGCTCGCTCGCGCCATCCCGGGCTGCCGCTGTTCGTTCTGGGCCACAGCGCAGGTGGAGTTGTTGCCACCAGCTATGTGCTCGACAACCAGGACAAGGTGGCAGGCCTGATCTGTGAAAGTTTCGCTTATCGTGTGCCGGCGCCACCGGGGGCATTGTCCATGATCAAGCTTCTCAGCGGCGTCTTTCCGAAAGCGCCGGCGTTGAAGCTCAACAACGCGCATTTTTCGCGCGACGCCGAAGTGGTGCGTCAACTGAATGCCGATCCGCTGACGGCCAACGAGACCCAGCCATTGAAGACCGTGGCCGAGATGGTGCGGGGCGGTGACCGTCTGCGCGTGTCATTCAGCAAGATCACGGTACCCACCCTGATCATGCACGGTACGGTCGACCGGGCGACACTGCCGGCCGGCAGCAAGGCGTTCTACAGCAACTCCGGCGCGAAGGACAAAACGCTGAAAC
This sequence comes from uncultured Asticcacaulis sp., assembly GCA_946480525.1. The sequence goes on from CAMLLA010000336.1 coordinate 1,371, forward strand.
TGTACGAAGGCCATTACCATGACCTGTTCGCGGACACCGGGCGGGAAAAGGTGGCGGCCGAGACGATCAGCTGGATTGCCGGGCGTCTGAATCCGGGCGCTTCGGCATAAGGCTGAACAAAAGATAGCCGGCAAGACCGGATACCAGCGAGCCTGACAGGACGCCGATCTTGACGGCGTCCTGAGCCTCCGGGGCGGCCGGAAAAGCCAGAAGTCCGATGAAGAGGCTCATGGTAAAGCCTATGCCGGTCAGGACCGAAACCGCATAGAGTTGTGCCCAGCCGGCGCCATCGGGGAGACGCGCGACCTTTAGTCTAATGGCCAGCCACGATGCGGCGAACACGCCTGCCTGCTTGCCGAGAAACAATCCGGCGGCGATACCCAGCGGGATAGGCGCCAGCAAGGCCTCCGGTGTGAACCCGGCCAGCGATACGCCGGCATTGGCAAAGCCGAATATCGGGACAATCAGGAAGGCGACTGGTTTGTGCAGGACGTGCTCAAGCCGGATCAGCGGCGAATGATGATCATCGTCGCCGCCCTTGTGACTGTGCAGAGGGATGAACAGCGCCGTCGCTACGCCGGCCAGCGTGGCGTGGATGCCGGAATTCAGGACGAAGACCCAGATAAGCCCGCCGATCAGGAGATAGAGCCACAACGCCTTGACCTTCAACAGGTTGAGGACCAGCAAGGCGGCGAGGCCGGTAATCGCCAGGCCCAGCCAGAGCAGGGACAGGTCGGCTGTATAGAAGACGGCGATAACGACGACGGCCGCGAGATCATCGATAATGGCCAGCGCGGTCAGGAAGACCTTAAGCGCCACCGGTACGCGCGATCCCAGAAGCGCCAGGACACCGAGCGCGAAGGCGATATCGGTCGCCGTCGGTATCGCCCAGCCGCGCAAGGATTCGGGGGAGGCGCGATTGAACAGGACGTAAATCAGAGCAGGGACGATGACGCCGCCCGCCGCGGCAATGCCGGGAAGCGCCCGGCGCGGCCAGTCGGACAGCTGTCCCGTCAGCATCTCACGCTTTATTTCCAGGCCGACCATCAGGAAGAAGATGGCCATCAGGGCATCATTGATCCAGTGAAGAACACTGAGACCGCCGACATAGATGTGCAGCGCGTGGAAATAGTCTTCAGCCCACGGAGAATTGGCGATGATCATCGCGGCAAGCGCGGCGAACATGAGGATGATGCCACCCGCCGCTTCGCTGTTCAGGAAGGCAGTGGTCATGGACAGGGTTTTGCGGACGGCGGTCTTCATGGCGGATACCATAACGTGTTTTCCCGCCCGGGCACGCGAAATCGATATTTGAATATGCTTCTCTCCGGCAAGAATCCCCTCTCCCCACTTGAGGGGAGAGGGTTAGGGTGAGGGGTTCTATCCGCATGCATCATAAATCGAGTGCGTTGAACTAACCCCTCATCCGGTTCAGACTTCGCCGGAGGCGAAGCTGCCCCACCTTCTCCCCTCGGGTGGGGAGAAGGAACAAGAAAAAAGCCTCTCCCGAGAACGGAAGAGGCTTTTTGCAGACCAGATAAAACCGAAACCTTAGTGGTTGTCTCTCGGCAGGCCCATGGTCTGGGCAATGCGCTGGAAGTCCACCGCGTCTTCGAGGCAGGCGCCCGAGCCCATCTGGCCGACATTGGCGCGTTGCATGGCCTGCCACGGCGTCTGGCTCTTCGGATACTGGAAGCCGCCGGCTGCTTCGAGCGCGTCACGGCGCGCCTTCAGCTCTTCGTCGCTGATCAGCACATTGACCTCGCCCTTGTTCAGGTCGACGCGGACGTTGTCGCCGGTCTTGAGCAGAGCGAGGTTGCCGCCCGCCGCGGCTTCCGGAGACGCGTTGAGGATCGACGGCGATCCCGATGTGCCTGACTGACGGCCGTCGCCGATACAGGCCAGGCTGGTGACGCCGCGCTTGATCAGATAGGTCGGTGCGCGCATGTTCACGACTTCGGCGGCACCCGGATAGCCGATCGGACCGGCGCCGCGCATGAACAGGATGCAGTTCTCGTCGATGCCCAAGGACTCATCGTCGATGCGGTGGTGATAATCTTCCGGACCGTCGAAGACGACCGCGCGGCCCACAAAGGCCTCCGGGTCGTTCGGGTTCGACAGGTAGCGTTCGCGGAACTCAGGCGAGATGACGCTGACCTTCATGACGGCCGAATCGAACAGGTTGCCGGACAGGACGCGGAAGCCGGCGCGGGTCTTCAGCGGCTGGTCGAACGGCTTGATGACATTGACGTCTTCGGTGACGGCGTCGCGGCAGTTTTCGCCGATCGTCTTGCCATTGGCGGTCAGGGCGTCTTCCTTGATCAGGCCCTGGTTCATCAGCTGCTTGACGACGGCAGGGACGCCGCCGGCATGGTGATAGTCTTCGCCGAGATATTCGCCGGCCGGCATCAGGTTGACCAGCAAGGGGATTTCCTCACCGTACTCCTGCCATTCCTCGACCTTGAGATCGACGCCGATGTGACGGGCAAGGGCGTTGAGGTGGATGGGAGCGTTGGTCGAGCCGCCGATGGCGGAGTTGACGCGGATGGCGTTGATGAAGGCGTCCTTGGTCAGGATGTCCGACGGCTTCAGGTCTTCATAGACCATGTCGACGATGCGCAGGCCGGTCTTGTAGGCGCATTCCTGGCGGTCGCGGTGCGGCGCCGGGATGGCGGCCGAATAGGGCAGCTGCATGCCGAGCGCTTCGGCCAGGCTGTTCATGGTTGTTGCCGTGCCCATGGTGTTGCAGTAGCCGGTCGAAGGCGCCGAAGACGCCACGAGCTTGATGAAGCCCTGATAGTCGATCTCGCCGGCGGCCAGCAGTTCACGAGCCTTCCAGACGATGGTGCCGGAGCCGGTGCGCTGCCCCTTGTACCAGCCGTTCAGCATTGGGCCGACGGAAAGCGCAATGGCCGGGATGTTAACGGTTGCCGCCGCCATGAGGCAGGCCGGGGTCGTCTTGTCGCAGCCGATGGTCAGGACCACGCCGTCCAGCGGATAGCCATAAAGGACTTCGACCAGGCCGATATAGGCCAGGTTGCGGTCAAGACCCGCCGTCGGACGCTTGCCGGTTTCCTGGATCGGATGGACCGGGAATTCCAAGGGAATGCCGCCGGCCTCACGGATGCC
>CAMLLA010000337.1 GCA_946480525.1 uncultured Asticcacaulis sp.
GCGCGCAGGACGTGGTCGGCCAGAGCGCCGACGTGACGGTGCGACCGCCCCGATGCGATAATCAGGGTGTCGGCGACCGACGACTTGCCTTTGAGGTCGATGCAGACGATGTCCTGCGCCTTGTCGTCGTCAAGACGATTGACGATCAGCGTTTCCAGCGACATGTCGGAATTCTGGCCTGTGGCCTCCCCTTCGGCCAGCGTGCTCAGAGTGGTGGTCTCAAGCGATTGAGACTCGATAACGGGCTTTTGCGCATCATGCGCGGGTTGAAGAGACAGGGTCAGGGTTCCTTTTACGACGATATCGGGGTGGATCGTATCACAAACTTGCTTCCGGGTCATCCCTCGTTCAGGGCGCGGCCTTCACATTTAAGTTCTGCAAGCGTTTGTCGATACCTAAGATATTGAATCCTTGCTGGAATTATTTATCAGCGACTCGGCGTTGCGCGCGGATCGCACTGGAAGAATGACCGTGGAGAGGTCCCTTGATGTAGCTCCAGGCCGGAGCGTCGCGGTAGGGAAGGATGTGGCCGGCGTGTTCCGGGTGGCGGTAGCGTGCAAACCGTCTGGCCGCTGGCGAAAGACGCGCCTTCATCAGCGCGCCGGGCCGTGACACAACGACCACCGGAACCATCTGCATGATCTGCACCCATCCGCGCCAGCGGTGGAAGCCCGCCAGCGAGTCTCCGCCCATGATCCAGACGAAGTTCACACCGGGATAGCGGATTTTCAAGGCGCGCAGGGTGTCCAGCGTATAGCTGGCGCCGATCCGGGTTTCGAAGTCAGAGATGACGTCGTTCGGACCGATGAACGGCTTGAGCTGTGCGATACGTTCGCTGAGCGGCGCGGTATCAGCACGGCTTTTCAGCGGATTTTGCGGCGAGACAAGCCAGATGACACGATCGAGCCCCAGGCGCGCACGCGCCGTGTCGGCGACGTGACGGTGGCCTTCATGTGCCGGATTGAAAGAGCCGCCGAACAGGCCGACCGTCATGCCGCGTTCCAGATGCGGTCCGGTGCGCAGGGCGGAACCCATGGCAGGCGACATCGGGGCAGGGCCGGCAAACCACATCAGCAGATCATTTGTCCCACGGACTGTACGGGGTCGAAGCCTGAGCCTCTTCATCCTCGTCCGTACCGGGCGCATTGCCCTGAATGGTTTCCAGAGCGGCGAACAACAGCTCACGCACGCCTTCGCCGGTCACGCCGGAAATCATGTGCGGGGTCTGGCCCGAAGCGCGTTTAATCTTTTGCTTCAGCGACTTGCGGGTATCGGCGTCGATCGAGTCGACCTTGTTGATGGCAACGATCTCCGGGCGCGCAGCCAGGTCCTCGGCATAGGCTTCCAGTTCGCGGCGAATGACCTTGTAGGCCTCGACCGGATTGTCCTGGGTGCCGTCGACCAGATGGATCAGCACCTTGGTGCGTTCGACGTGGCCCAGGAACTTGGTGCCGAGGCCGGCGCCTTCGGACGCGCCTTCGATCAGGCCCGGGATGTCGGCCAGGACGAAACGCTGCTCAGGGCCAAGATCGATGACGCCGAGATTAGGGACAAGCGTGGTGAAAGGATAGTCGGCGATCTTGGGTTTCGCCGCGCTGGAAGCCGCCAGGAAGGTCGACTTGCCGGCATTGGGCAGGCCCAGCAGGCCGGCGTCGGCTATCAGCTTGAGGCGCAGCCACAGCCACTTTTCCTCGCCTTCCTGGCCGGGCAGGGCGAAGGTCGGTGCCTGGTTGATCGGGCCCTTGAAACGGGTATTGCCCCAGCCGCCATTGCCTCCCTTGGCCAGCAGGTGGCGTTTGCCGGGCTCGTCGAGATCGACGATCAGGGTTTCGAAGTCTTCTTCGAACACCTCGGTGCCGACGGGAACCTTGAGCACGATGTCTTCGGAATTGGCGCCGTGCATCTGGCGGCCCTTGCCGTGTTCGCCGGTCCGGGCCTTGAAGTGCTGCTGGTAGCGGTAGTCGATCAGGGTGTTCAGCCCTTCGACGGCCTCGATCCATACGTCGCCACCCTTGCCGCCGTCGCCGCCGTCGGGGCCGCCGTTGGGGATGAACTTCTCCCGCCGGAAGGAGACGCTGCCGCCACCTCCGTTGCCGGAACGAATAAAGATTTTACACTGGTCGAGGAACTTCATTGCTTAAGCGTTTTCAAAAAGGGGCGGCGATTTCCGTTGAAAAACGCGTCTTACCCAAAAGATGTACTTGTACGAAAATGAGCACAAGATCAACGACCTTGTGCTCACGGGGAGAATAAGGAAGGTTAATGGTGCCGCTGTTGCACAGGTAAGTGTGCGATAGCGGGGACCAATACCTCTAGAGAATTCGGATCATGTGCAGGGCCTGATGTTCGCCATCACGCGCCAGCGACGTTTCCATGGTCTTGCGGCCGGTGTAGAGGAAATCGGCATTGACCAGCAGGCGCGCCGACGGCTCATTGTCGGCAAAGTGCGTCGCCTGGATGATGCGGTGCAGTTTCCGCTTCTTGACCCAGCGCAGCAGGCCGTCAATCGCTTCCAGCGCATAGCCCCGGCCCTGATGCGCCGGCGCGATAAAGACGCTCAAATTTGGCCCGAAGGTGTGCATGCCGGGCGCCTTGCCGCAGGTCGACCTGGTCAGCGAAATGACGCCGATCAACTGTTCGTCCTCGACCCGGATCGCCCAGTAGGTCAGCCTGGAGGCCGCCATGTCGTTCAGAAGCTTTGCGGCTTCGTCCCGGCCGAGCGGGTGAGGAATGGCATGGGTCATGCGCGCCGCATTCTTATCGGCGAACACCGCGATAAAATTGTCGATATCCGAGGTCTTAAGCGGAGTCAGGCTGAGGCGCGAGGTCTCGATGCTGATCTGCTCTGGCCTGCCGCGGTTTGGCTGCCGGTCAATGTCATGTCTGGTGATCATTGCTCATCTCCTTGGCCTTTTACCCGGTCCTTATGCGGAGGGGATGGGGCCTATTTAGGGTCGAACTGTGTCAGTTCGAGTGGTCGGGTGTCTGAGCGGGATCACTTTTTTGATTTCAGGTCTTTTTTCTGAAATCCAAATGCGAAAACGGGAGCCCGGTAAATCCGGACTCCCGCTCAAATCTCGGTCCGGATCGGCTTAACTTGTGTAAGCACGATCCGAAATATCTGATCAGTGCTTATTCAGCGGCCGCTGCGGCCGGGATGATCGACACGTAACAGCGGTTGTCGCGCTTGGTCGTGAACTTCACCGCGCCTGTCGCTGTCGCGAAAAGCGTGTGATCGCGGCCGAGGCCGACATTCGTACCCGGCCAGAACTTGGTGCCACGTTGACGGACAAGGATGTTGCCGGCGAGAACGTTCTCACCGCCAAAACGCTTTACGCCGAGGCGTTTGGCTTCTGAATCGCGGCCGTTGCGCGACGAACCGCCAGATTTTTTGTGTGCCATGAGACTAGCTCCTCAAATCTTGTTCTTACGCTTCGTCAGCGTTGGTTTCGGTCTTCTTCTTCGGTGCGGCCTTCTTCTTGGGGGCCGGAGCCTCCTCGGCAGCGACCGGAGCCGTTTCGACGGCCGGGGCTTCCATAGCGGCGGCAACATTACGCGGCGCCAGGTTACGGGCGCGGGCGTTCAGTTCCAGCTTCGTCGTCAGCGAGACAGTGCCGTCCCAGTTCGACGTCTTGCCGGCGCCGGAGATGCCGGTGACGCGCAGAACGGTTTCGAACTGACGGTGACCAGTCGTGCGGCGATAGCCCTGACGGCGGATCTTCTTGAAGATGCGGACCTTCTCGCCCTTGCGGGTTTCGATCAGGGTCGCGGTGACCGCAGCGCCGTCAACCAGCGGAGCGCCGACGACGTCGCCGAGCATCAGCACTTCGTTGAAGGTCACGGCAGCGCCGGGTTCGCCTTCGAGCTTTTCGACCTTGATCAGGTCGCCGGCGGCGACACGGTATTGCTTACCGCCAGTTTTAATGACCGCGTACATGGTCAAGTGCCTCATATAAGGCGCAGGCGTTGTGAGCGATGCTCAACTGTCCGCGCGAGAAATGGAAAAACCGCCCCATGGACCGGGTAGGCCCTGGGCGAGAGGGCGCGACTTATACTCAGATGCGGCATAGAGTCAACGCTGTATACCGGAATTTCGTCAATTATTGTCTGCGGCTTTACGCCGGATGGTCAGCCAGGGTGGTTGCCACTTTCATGAGCAGATCGGCATTGGCGTACATGCGTTCGTTGGCGAGCCTGAGCGCCTGGGCGATACGATCGGCCGGCGCCGGGTGCGCGTCGTCCTTCAGCCAGCGCTCGACCGAGCTTTCCGACACGCCGATGGCCTCGGAAACCTGGCGGGCCAGGCTCTTGCGCGGATCGGTGCGCCAGGCCAGGTCAGCCAGACGGGCAAACTCCTCGGCGCTCAGCAGTTGCGGACGGGCCTTGGCGGCGGGAACAGTCAGGGTATCGGGCATAGTCTCAACTCAATAATTGTGCGGTGCAATATAGCGCATTTCTTTTGAAAGCAGAAGCC
>CAMLLA010000338.1 GCA_946480525.1 uncultured Asticcacaulis sp.
TCTCGTTGAAGTTCAGCATGTTGAAGCCGTTCGGCTGACGGCGGATCCGTGCCGACATCGCCGTCGAGGCATTGAGGAAAAGGGTCGTATGACCGTTGACCACGCGGTTCTCGATATAGGCGTGATGCTGATGGCCGGCCAGGACCAGATCGACCTTATGTTCCGCCAGCACGGCCAGCATGCAGTTGGCGTTGAACAGTGAGACATCCAGCGGAAAGTCGCGCGAGTTCATCACCGGATGGTGCATGACGAAGATGCGCCAGGGTGCCGTGGCGCTTTCAAAGGAACGGCCGACTTCGCGGCACTGGCGCTGGCTGATCATACCATTGGCCCAGTTCCAGTGCGGCAGGATACGCCGCGCCGTATTGATGCCTTTGACGTGGACCAGATCGAAGCGCATCTCGGGCTCGAGATCGTCGCCGAGATACTCACGATAGCGTTTCCACGGCGTCAGGAAGCGCGTCAGGTCCATTCCGGGCAGATCGTGATTGCCTGGAACGACGAAGACAGGGGCGGTCAGGCCATGCAGCCAGTCGCGCGCCTGCGTGAATTCTTCGACCGTAGCGGACTGGGTAATATCGCCGCTGGCTATGACCAGGTCGACGCCGGCCTCTTCGATGGTTTGGCGAAGCTCGTCACGCACCCAGTCTATGACGCAGCCGAAATGCAGATCGGAAATATGGGCGATCTTCATGCGCGGGCTCCTGTGTCATTCGGCGCGGCCTCCAGGCACGACGTCCGGACGCGGTATTTCACGGTGTCCTGGCCATGATTGAAGGCGATATTGGCGCCGCCGGCAACCGTCAGCGTGACGGCGGCGGCGATCAAAAGGCCCTTGGCGTCTATGGGTTCGGACTGGCGGTACAGGTAAAACAGGCTGAGCAGTGCCAGCCACATGGCGCCGAAGACAAAACCACCAAACACATCCGATGCCCAATGGGCGCCGAGATACAGCCGGGAAAATCCGATCAGTCCAATCACGACCGCAGAACCGGCAATGATGGGCAGACGCCACGACGGGCGGCATTCACGGACAAGGATCATGGCCAGGCAACCGTAGAGCACGGCATTGACCGTGCTGTGTCCGCTGGGGAAGGACCACGCGCTGGCGCCCTGGAGATAGAGTTCAACGGGCCTGGGCCGTTCGAGCGCGCTCTTGATGGCGGTGTTGATGGCGGAGGCGCCGGCAATCGCCGTCAGCCAGTAAACCAGGGTGCGCCATGCGCCGCGCCAGATAAGCCAAAAAGCGATAACGGCTGTCATGGTGACGACAACGACCGTATCGCCCAGTTCGGTAATCGCAATCATGACCGCATCGAGGGCGGGTGTCCTCAGTCCCTGCATAAGTCCGTAGATAAAGGTGTCCAGCGGGATCAGCGGGTCCTCGGCCATGTCCTCCAGCAGCTCGACGAATACGAAAGCGGACGCGGCGAGCACTAGGCCGAGCAAGACCAGGATGCGCCAGTCGGGTGTGAACGCCCTGGCTTTGGGCTTGTTGTCTTCGGCAGTCATCATTCGGCCACCGGCACCAGCAGGTTTATCGACCTTGGCTTGATGGTGAACTCAAGCGGCGTAGGCAGCTTGACGACCTCACCATCGATCGACACCAGCTCGTTCTTGCGCTTGGTCCACAGCGTAATGGTGCGGCCGGTCAGTTCCCTGACGTCGGGATCGCGCAGCCAGTGGCCAAGCAACAGGCGTGTCAGGAAGCGCAGATGTGAGGTGCGGGTCTTTGTCGTGGCGACATAGGCGGCCAGTTCTCCGCCTGTCAGCGACACGCGTTTGAAGTTGTTCTCGGTGAAGTCTGTGTCGGCAAACCGGTTGTCTGAGACGACAACCGCCGGAGAACGGAACTTGTGCATCTTGCCGTCAATATCCATGACGACCTTCTGGCTTTTATTGCGATCAAGATTTTCGAGGACGAACATGAACATGCGCGGGATCAGCAATACGGCGCCCTGTTCGCGGGTTTTCTCACGGTAGAGGGACGCTTGGGGCATAGTGCCGATCGAAGCGCAACACAGGAAGATTTCGCCGCTGACGTAGCCGGCATCTACGGCCGTCGCTTCGGCGCCACGGCTGTAGGCGTCGAGCGCGCCTTGCAGGGAGGTGAAACCAAGGTCTGCCGCCAGCAGGTTCATGGTACCAAACGGCAGGATGCCAAACGCATTCTTTTTTCCGGCCATGTATTTGGCCGTTTCACGGATCGTGCCGTCGCCACCGCCGACGATCAGGGGCTCGGATCTTTCCGCCAGCCGCTCCAGGTTGTCCTGCATGTCTTCGGGTTCGGACAGGCACAGTTCGGCGACCGGGAGGTTGCTGGCTTCGATCGCGGCCTCGACGGCTTCGACACCCATATTGAGCACGGTGCCGGATTTGACGTTGATCAGGATGTTGAAACTCTGCGCGCCCATGGCTCTTGCGTGCCGGTTGGGGTGCAAGGATTCAATGTGGCGAGAACATCAGGATTATCGCCAACGACTGATGCGTGCCATTTCTTGCCATTATTTGCCATGAATGGTAGTTTTGCAAAATGCAAAGCATGAACATTTCTCTTCCTGATCCTCTGAAGCAATTTGTCGATGGGCAGGTTGCCGAGGGACGTTACAGCAGCGTCAGCGAATATGTGCGAGAGCTCATTCGCGCCGATGAAAAACGCAAGGCCGAGAGCCGCCTAGAGGCATTGCTACTGGAAGGTTTGGAGGGTGACGCCGTCGAACTCACAAAGGAAGATTTCGCCGACATCCGCCAGGAGGCTATGTCGCGCCTGGCGGCGCGAAAGACTCATCGCTGATGCTGCAAATTCTGCGGCGCGAAGCGGCTCGCCGCGATCTTGTCGAGCACTTCGTTTATCTCGCGGAACACGCCGATATTTCAACGGCTGACCGGTTTCTTGAGCAGATCGAAGAAAGCCTTGCAGCCCTATCGTCGCAACCGCGAATGGGGTCTCCGATACACACCCAGCGGCCGGAATTGGCGGGTATCCGCAAATGGCCGGTCAAGGATTTCGAAAACTGGCTGATTTTCTATATTCCCGACGCACCTGGCTTTACTGTCGTTCGTATTTTGCATGCGGCTCAGGATTGGTGGGCAATGCTGTCAGTCGGGACTGAGCATGAATAACTCATGGGGTTTGGGACCAAAGAACGCTTCTTGGGGCCCCCAAGTCTTTCTATTTTAAAAGAAAAACCCGGCCTAACGGTCGGGTTTTTCTTTTAAAATAGGGAAGGTTGTGGGGTCGCGGACAAACCCCATTCGTTTAACCGCGTTGGTCGCGCTTCGCCGCCACACGCAGGCGCAGGGCGTTTAGCTTGATAAAGCCGGCAGCGTCGCGGTGGTCGTAGGCGACCTTGCCTTCTTCGAACGTCACCAGGTCCTGATCGTACAGCGAGTACGGGCTGGTGCGGCCGGTGATGGTGACATTGCCCTTGTAGAGCTTCACCGTCACCTGGCCCGTGACCTTGTCCTGCGAATAGTCGATGGCCGCCTGCAGCATCTGGCGCTCCGGCGAGAACCAGAAACCGTTATAGACCAGCGATGCGTACTTCGGCATCAGCTCGTCCTTCAGGTGCATGGCGCCCCGGTCGAGCGTGATCGACTCGATGCCGCGGTGGGCGCTGAGCAGGATGGTGCCGCCCGGGGTTTCATACACACCGCGCGACTTCATGCCGACGAAGCGGTTTTCGACCAGGTCAAGACGACCGACGCCATTGTCGTGGCCCAGTTCGTTCAGCCTCGTCAGCAGTTCGGCCGGCGACAGGGCCTGGCCATTGATGGCAACCGGATCACCGCGTTCGAAATCGATGGTGAAGACGGTCGGCGTGTCGGGCGCAGCTTCGGGCGAAATGGTACGCTGATAGACAAACTCAGGCGCTTCGACGGCCGGATCTTCCAAGACCTTGCCTTCGGACGACGAGTGCAGCAGGTTGGCATCGACGGAGAACGGCGCATCGCCGCGCTTGTCCTTGGCGATCTGGATCTGGTGCTTTTCAGCGAAGTCGAGCAGGGCTTCGCGGCTCTTGAAATCCCATTCGCGCCACGGTGCGATGACGGTGATGTCGGGTTCGAGGCCGTAATAGCCGAGTTCGAAGCGGACCTGGTCGTTGCCCTTGCCGGTGGCGCCATGGCTGACGGCGTCGGCGCCCACTTTACGGGCAATTTCGATCTGGCGCTTGGCGATCAGCGGGCGGGCGATCGAAGTGCCCAGCAGGTACTGGCCTTCATAGACCGTGTTGGCGCGGAACATCGGGAAGACGTAGTCTTTGACGAACTCTTCGCGAACGTCTTCGATGAAGATGTTTTCGGCCTTGACGCCGGCGGCCAAGGCCTTGGCGCGTGCCGGCTCGATTTCACCGCCCTGGCCCAGGTCGGCCGTGAAGGTGACGACTTCGGCGTTGTACTCCGTTTGCAGCCACTTCAGGATGATCGAGGTGTCGAGGCCGCCGGAATAGGCGAGGACGACTTTCTTG
>CAMLLA010000339.1 GCA_946480525.1 uncultured Asticcacaulis sp.
GTTCAGCAAAGGCCAATAACTTGCCAATAACAATCAAAATTTCAGTTGCAAAAAGCAATTAAAGACTCAAGGCAAATAAAAAGCCCAGCCACAAGGCTGGGCTTTCAAAGATAAGACTCTGGGCCGCGGGCCCCAGACCCCGTAGGTTTACAGGTTGATCATGCGGCCATCGGCATCGAGTGATGCCTCAAGGATGGCTTCGGACATGGTCGGGTGCGGGAAGACCGTGCCCTGCAGATCTTCTTCCGTCGCTTCCATGGTGATCGCCAGGCAGAAGCCCTGGATCATCTCGGTCACGTTGGAGCCGATCATGTGCGCGCCCAAAAGCGCGCCCGTTTTCTTGTCGAAGATGACCTTCACGAAACCGCCCGACTCGCCGGCGGCAATCGCCTTGCCATTGGCCTTGAACGGGAAGCGGCCGATCTTGACGTCCAGCCCCTTTTCCTTCGCGCCCTGCTCGGTGATACCAACGCTGGCCACTTCCGGCGTCGCATAGGTACAGCCCGGGATCGGCGGGTTCAGGTTCGACAGCTTCTTGCCGGCGATATAATCGACGGCATGGATTGCTTCGTGTGACGCCTTGTGCGCCAGCCATGGCGGTCCGGCGCAGTCACCGATCGCATAAAGGCCTTTCACATTTGTCTTGCCGTGGCTGTCATTTTTGATGTGACCGCGATCCAGCTCGACACCCAGCTTTTCCAGGCCCAGGTTTTCGGTGTTGGCAACGATACCGACGGCGACGATGCAGCCCTCGGCCTCGAGCACTTCCGACTTGCCGCCGGCCTCGACCGATACCTTCACGCCGGAACCAACCTTTTCGACCTTGGTCACCTTGGCGCCGGTGCGGAACTTGATGCCGCGCTTTTCGAACGCCTTGTGGGCCTCGGCCGATACTTCCTTGTCCTCGACCGGCAGGATGCGGTCGAGCGCTTCGACGACGACAACCTCGGCGCCGAGCGAACGGTAGAAGCTGGCGAACTCGATGCCGATGGCGCCCGAACCGATGACGACCAGAGACTTCGGCATCTTCTTGGGCGACAGGGCGTTGCGGTAGGTCCAGATCGTCTCGCCGTCCGACACCGCACCGATCGCCGGGATTTCCCGCGCGCGGGCGCCGACGGCCAGCATGACGTTCTTCGCTTCAACGACCTGTTCGCCGCCACTGTTCAGCTTCACCTTGACCTTCGGCGCGTCCTTGCCGGGCTCAAGCGTCGCAAAACCTTCGATGACGTCGATCTTGTTCTTCTTCATCAGATAGCCGACGCCGCCGTTCAACTGCTTGGCGACGGCGCGCGACCGGGCGATGACCTTTTCGAAGTCGAAGCCCGGCTTTTCACCGGTCAGGCCGTAATCGGCCAGGTGGTTGATCTTGTCGAAGACTTCCGCCGACTTCAGCAGCGCCTTGGTGGGGATACAGCCCCAGTTCAGGCAGATGCCGCCCAGCAGTTCGCGCTCGACGATGGCGACCTTCAGGCCGTTCTGGGAAGCGCGGATCGCGCCCTCATAACCGCCGGGGCCGGAACCGATAACTACGAGATCATAAGCCATGTGTTATCTGCCCCTTACGCCAACATTTTGATGGGATCTTCGATCAGCGGCTTGAAGGCGCTGATGAACTTGGCGCCGATCGAACCGTCGACGACGCGATGGTCACAGGTCAGGGTGACCGACATGACCGTTGCGACCGCCAGTTGGCCGTTCTTGACGACCGGACGCGGCTCACCGGCGCCGACCGACATGATGCAGCCCTGCGGCTCGTTCAGGATCGAGGTGAAGGTCTTGATGCCGAACATACCCAGGTTGGACACCGAGAAGGTACCGCCCTGGAACTCTTCGGGCTTCAGCTTGCGATCGCGGGCCCGTTGCGCCAGGTCCTTCATCTCGGACGAGATTTCGGCCAGGGTCTTCAGTTCCGCCTTGCGCACGATCGGAGTGATCAGGCCGCCGTCGATGGCCACCGCCACCGCGATGTCGGCGTTCTTGTGCATGGCGATACCTTCAGGCGTATACGAAGCATTGGCTTCAGGTACAGCCTTAAGCGCCAGCGCTACCGCCTTGATAATCATGTCGTTTACCGACACCTTCACGCCGCGCGACTCGAGCGCCGTGTTGATCTTGGTGCGCGCTGCCAGCAGGTTGTCGAGTTCGATATCGACCGTCAGCGGGAAGTGCGGGATGTCGCGGAACGACTCGGTCATGCGCCGGGCGATGACCTTGCGCATGCCGTCGAGCGGGATCAGGTCGTAGGAACCGGCGGGGATACCCATCTGCTCCAGCGACTGGACCTTGCGCGGCTCGGCAGCCGGTGCGGACGCGCCGCCGGCGGAAGCCTTGCCGGCGCCGGACTGCTGTGCAGCCTCGATGTCGCGCTTGATGATCCGGCCGTGCGGGCCAGAGCCCTTGATGGCCTTCAGGTCGATATTGCTGATCGCCGCCAGGCGACGCGCCAGCGGCGAAGCCGCAACGCGTGCACCCGAAGATATAGCCGCAGGTGCAGATGCAGCCGGCGGAGCAGCGGCAGGTGCCGCCGTCTTAGGTGTTTCCGCAGCCTTGGCAGCTTCGGCGGCAGGCGCCGCAGCCGCCTTTGGAGCGGGCGCAGCCGCACCACCGGCCAGACGCGCGATCGGCGTATTGACCTTCACGCCTTCGGTGCCGGCTTCGACCAGAATAGCCTCGACCTTGCCTTCGTCGACGGCTTCCACTTCCATGGTCGCCTTGTCGGTTTCGATTTCAGCGATCACCTGACCGGCGGTGATCTCGTCACCAACCTTCACGTGCCACTTGGCCAGAATGCCCTCTTCCATGGTCGGAGACAGGGCAGGCATCAAAATGTCAGTCATTTTAAAGTCTTCCCTGAATTAGCTGCGGTAAGTCACGGCCTTGACGGCCTTGACGATCTTTTCGACACTCGGCACCGTCAACGCTTCCAGATTGGCAGCGTAAGGCATCGGGACGTCTTCCTGGTGGACGCGCAGCGGCGGAGCGTCGAGATCGTCGAACGCTTCGGCAACGACGACAGCGGCGACTTCGGCGCCGACGCCGCACGGGCCCCAGCCCTCTTCGACCGTCACCAGGCGGTTGGTCTTCTTCACCGAGTTGACGATGGTTTCGGTGTCGAGCGGACGGAGCGTGCGCAGGTTGATGACTTCGACGTCGATGCCTTCGGCGGCCAGTTGCTCGGCGGCCTTGAGCGCAAAACCGACCATGCGCGAGTGCGCGGTGATCGTGACGTCAACACCTTCGCGCTGGACCTTGGCCTTGCCGATCGGCAGGACGAAGTCTTCCATGTCCGGAATGTCGAACTCCAGGCCGTACATCATCTCGTGCTCGAGGAAGACGATCGGGTTCGGATCGCGGATGGCGGCCTTCATCAGGCCCTTGGCGTCGGCCGCGTCATACGGCGCGATGACCTTCAGGCCCGGGACGTTGGCGTACCATGCCGAATAGTCCTGGCTGTGCTGGGCGCCGACGCGCGAAGCCGCGCCGTTCGGGCCGCGGAACACGATCGACGACTTGATCTGGCCGCCCGACATGTACAGGGTCTTGGCCGCCGAGTTGATGATGTGGTCGATCGCCTGCATGGCGAAGTTGAACGTCATGAACTCGATGATCGGCCGCAGCCCGCTCATGGCCGCGCCGACGCCCAGGCCGGCGAAGCCGTGCTCGGTGATCGGAGTGTCGACCACCCGCTTGGGGCCGAACTCCTGTAGCAGTTCGCGGCTGACCTTGTAGGCGCCCTGGTACTGGGCGACTTCCTCGCCCATCAGGAAGACCTTGTCGTCGCGGCGCATTTCTTCGGCCATGGCGTCGCGCAGCGCGTCGCGGACCGTGATCTTGACCATCGGCGTGCCGGCGGGCACTTCGGGGTCATTGGCGGGCTTGGACTGCACGGGCGCAGCCGCCGGGCTGGCCTCGACCGTCTTTTTCTCGCCGCCTTCGGTTGGCGTCGTCGCGCCACCGGTGTTTTCAGCGGATTGCGCTGGCGCAGGCGATGCCGAAGCGCCGCCTTCCAGACGGGCGATCGGCGTATTGACCTTGACGCCTTCGGTACCGGCTTCGACCAGGATGGCCTCGACCTTGCCTTCGTCAACGGCTTCGACTTCCATGGTCGCCTTGTCGGTTTCAATCTCGGCGATCACCTGACCGGCGGAGACTTCATCGCCCGGCTTGATGTGCCACTTGGCGAGGGTGCCCTCTTCCATCGTCGGAGAGAGCGCGGGCATAAGAATATCGGTCATGTAAATTACGCCTCGAGATAAACGTCGGTGTACAGTTCGGACGGATCGGGTTCCGGTGACGTCTGGGCGAATTCAACCGCCTCAAGCACGATGGCCTTCACCTCGTTGTCGATGGTCTTGATCTCGTCCTCAGGAACACCTGCCTGTTGCAGCATGGTCTTAATGTGGTCGATCGGGTCGCGGGTCTTCTTGACCTCGTCGACCTCCTCCTTGGTGCGGTACT
>CAMLLA010000340.1 GCA_946480525.1 uncultured Asticcacaulis sp.
GCCCAGGGCTTGCGTGTCGCGGCCAACCAGGCGTGGTGGGAATACGTCCCGTCGCGCGTCCGCAAGGGTTCGGGCACTGCGCTCGACCAGTTCGACCCGCCCGCCGTCGAGACCGTGCCGATCGAGACCTTCGACGACCATGGCTTCGGAACCGAGCCCAACAACCGCGCCGCGATCGACAGCATGACGTCCTACCGCGCACTGCGCTACGGCCGCAATGTCGAGCTGATACTGACCGACTTTCACTCCTATGCCATGCGCAACCCTGCCGACCGGCCTGAGACCGACGTGTTCGAATCGTCCTTCCCCGTGTACCCGCAGGAGCTTTTGGAGATCGTTGACGGCGGCCGCGACTACGACGGCGGCAACCCGCCCGACACCATCACCATCGGCGACAAGTCCGCGCCGAACTTCCGCAAGAACGAGCCCGCCTACACCATGCTGGGCCGCGAGCAGAAGGCGTGGCTGAAGGACCGGCTGACGCAGTCGAACGCGGTCTGGAAGATCTGGGGCGCGACCAATGGTCCGCTCGACATGCGCACCGATCCGCAGAACCTGCCGGAAGGCCTGGTCGAGATGAAATGGCCCGGCAAGGATTACGGCACCTTCGGCAGCGCCGATTTCAGCGGCGCCTTTGCCGAGCGCGCGGAAATCTACGACCATATCCGCGATCACAAGGTACCGGGCTTCGTTACCGTCTCGGGCGACCGCCACAGCTTCTGGGCGGGCTATGCGGCACCGAAGCTGCCGCCCGCCGGATTCGATCCCGTGGGCTTGAGCTTCATCACCGGCTCGGTCTCCGCGCCCGGCATGGCCGAAGCCTCCGAATTTTACAAAGAGTTTCCCCTGCGCCCGCTCTTTGTCCGCAAGCCCGAAGGTGCAGCCCCGGAAGCGACGATCAACCTGACCCTGAAGCGTGGCGTGCGCGCGGCGCTCGAATATGCCCAGAGCGGCGATATCGCCAAGGCGCGGGCCCTGACCAATCCCGACGTCGCGCCCCACCTGGCCTTCGTCGACATGGCGGGCCACGGCTATTCCGTCGTCACCGCCGGCCCTGAGGCGATCGAGACGGAATTCGTGTGTATCGTCCGCCCGGTCACGCGGGCGACCACCCCCGACGGCGGCCCCTTGCGTTACCGGGTGTCGCACAGCGCCAACCTGTGGCAGCCGGGGACGCCGCCAAAGCTCGAGCAGCGCGTGCTCGAAGGCGATGCAACCCTGTCACTGTAAGCATGCAGGCGCTTCCTTCGTCGTCGCGGGGCGGGTAAACGGCGCCGCGGCCGCACGCTTTCAATATGAAAGCAACGGGCCGGGATAGGTCGGTTCAGTTCGGCGGGCGCCTCTGCGGCACTCTATACCAACAGGTCGAGCAGTTGCCCGGTCGCTTCCCTGGCGCTCTTCATGACGGCGATATTGGCTGCCAGCGCGACCTCGGCTTGCTTCTGTCCGATCATGGCTTCGGCCACGCCGGCAACGTCGGTCGTGGCGCTTTGAGCAATCTTTACGGCAGAGCGGTCGAACATCTGCATGGCGTTTGTGACGCCCGCGGCGGCGGCATTCAGAGCATTCATTGTAAGCAACCCGTACACGCCGGCGTTTGCGCTCCGGCCTGTGGACAATGCGGCTTAATGCTTAAGCATCTGCGTAGAATCGCAGTTAACGGACGTCAACCGGTCCACGCGCCAGCAGCGGGGGTTGGAGATGTCCCTCTTGCCTAATGTGCTTCAGGCGGACCAACGACGTCGTCATACCCGTGAGTGCGCAGCCAAAGCTTCACGCCTGGCCATTGGGCGGACGCCAACATATCGCGTATTGCCTCCGGATTCCTGGCCAGTCTGGGATTTGCGCCTCGTTCAAGCAGAAGGAGCGTTACCTCTTCGTCGAAGCCTGAAACCAGAGGCGTCTTGCCTTCATTGTCCAGGGCGTTGATGTCAGCGCCGCGGGCGAGAAGGAACTCCGCCATTTTTCGGTTGTCCCTATGTCGATGAAGAAGGGTCTGCCCGTTAGCGGCCCTGGAATTTATGTCGATGCCAAGACCAAGCAGGCGCCCCATGACTTCTATTGGAGCGGGCTCTTCACGATATCGGACGGGGATTTTAAAGACGACAGAGACCGGCGGTTTACCAGCTGCAAGATCCCCGAAAACGAGATCAGGCCCGAATGGCAGGATCAGGTCGACAGACGGCAGGTCGCCAGACTCGACCGCTGCCTGAAAGGCGCGGTTGACCTTTACGTGATCAATTTTGTTTCCAGTAAGAAAAACGCCGTCGCCTATGAGCTGACCGGCGATACGTGTCCTTCCCGCGCTTAGCGCAGCTTCAACAAGGTTGCGTGGTTCCTCGCCTTCGTGAGACACTCCAAATGCATCTGTAGGTGTTCCGAGATTCATGACGGCGAGGACCACCTCATCGTTCACCGACGGATCGCTCGCGATTTGCAGCAAAAAACGACCGGCCGCTTTCCCTTTGAAGTCGAACTGATTTTGCTTGAGCTGGTCGATGGTCGCGAGTGTCGGCTTCCGCCAGTTTCCCAGGTCAATTATGTGCCTGACGCCGAAGGGCAGGAAATGGGCTTCCTTCAGCAGACCGGTACCGCCCTCCTGCTCGTATTCCGCCAACGATTTGGTCTTGCCGCCAAGGGTTATCTCCATGCGAGAAATAAGCTCGCCTTTTCCGTCAGCGTTGCGGGGATAGACGTCTCGCAAGGACCAGAAATCAGCATCTGCCGCTTGCTGAAGCAGTTGAGCGACAGACTCCGGATCGACTTTGTAGGCTTGCGGGCCAAGAAAATAATAGGGGTCCGGACTTGAATAGATCGCGCTGCCATCACCGTGGAGTTCGATCCGGTAACCGAAGTACGGCATGTCCTGACTGATTTTAACCTGGCGTGCGTCGCCTTTGGGCATGGGCATGTGCCGCTCCGGCAATTCGTACTCCTCGACATGGATCTCGGTCACGGCCTCCCTCGCCTTACTGTCGACCAGAAATGGGCGGAAACGCCACTTGGATATGTCCTCGGCCCAGGTTCGCCTCTGCGCATTCCATCCAGGCTGCACGTCACTGCCCCATGCCGGCGCGAGCGCAATGCAACGCACGCGCCCGTTCAGACCGACGATCAGTCGAATACGAAACCCGAATTCGGTTGTTGTATCGAACGGATAGTAGATTTCAGAACGCGTTATTGCGCCGACCAAAACAGCGTCTTCAGATGTCGGCCTGACCCCGGAAAACATCTTGTCGATGTCATCAGCCGACTTCGTGCCGTTGAATGATGCTTCTTCAGGTCGGACTGCGCCGGCAAAATCTCCCTGACTGCACTCAGCCGGCATAGACGCCAGAGCGGTTTCGGGCGCTGCTATTGCGATGCATGCTAGTGCTATTGCCCGATAAACATTGAACCCCATTTTACCCCCTGCCTTCGCTCCTCACGATATGGCGAATTCCTGGGAAAATCTATTCCCGTTGAGGCGAGACGCAACAGAGCGGAGGTATGTCGCCAGGAGGGTTAGCAGTCGCGTCAGAAAGGGTTGCAGACAGGATAGGCGAACTTCAGGACATTGCCGGCCTTGAGCGCGAAAACGATATCTACAGCAGTACAGATTAATTGGGCAAAGGTGCCGTCTGGATAAGGGTGAGGCGTTGGATTTCGCCCGGCCAAAGCCCCAGATGGCCGCCTGGCCCTTTGAAAAACACACCCTCAACCTTGATCCCGGCATCGTTGATAAACGCCACGTCCTTAGGAGCGGCGAAGGACGAAGGCTCACCTAACCAGACGCAGGCGTCATAACGGCTATCGGTTACAGCCTCTTTGTTTTCGCAAAAAGTCTGGCCTTCGAACTCACCGTGGAAATAGCCAGTCACCGCTATGCGTTTACCATTGAAGTCGTCCGGTCGCGTCAGTAAGTCCGCAAGCCGGACGTCGCGCGCTGGTTGGCGGTCCCCCTCGGAAACGGTTGGGGTTTCATTTGGTTGGTCGGCCTTCATGCGATGGGCGTAATTGCGTATGACGGCATCGACTGCCTGAGCTACGCCGGTCGTCGGGGCGGTGTAAGCGTGGAAATCGCCCTCGCGATTGTGAATCCTGACCCTCAGCGACCAGGTTTCATCAGGATTGTCGTTTTCAGGCGGCGACGGGTCGAGGTCAAAGACGCCGGCGTCGAGCAGCGCCTGACCGAAGGCCGACTGGTCGTCCGGTGACATGACCAGGTATTCATTGGAAAAGGTTGTACTCGTCACAACCGGATCGATGGCACCGTGTATCCACTCCTGGCGGCGGTAACCGAAACCATTCGCGCCCGCCAGATAGATCGTGATCATGATGTCGCGATCGTCAGTTGCCGAACGAATACGCTGGTTGACCTGATAGTCGACAAACAGCGACTTTTCCTTCGCCGATACCGGTCCGGCAAAAATAACTGCGAAAACCGCAGCAAGAAGGCTGAATT
>CAMLLA010000341.1 GCA_946480525.1 uncultured Asticcacaulis sp.
GACGAAGCCCTGACCGCTGTCTCCGACGCCGTCCGCCGGGCGCGCGCCGGCCTGAAGGATCCGAACCGGCCGATCGGCTCTTTCCTGTTCCTGGGGCCAACGGGTGTCGGCAAGACCGAGCTAAACAAGGCCCTGGCCGAATTCCTGTTCGATGACGACACGGCCATCACCCGGCTCGATATGTCGGAATATATGGAGAAGCATTCCGTATCCCGGATGATCGGGGCGCCTCCGGGCTATGTCGGTTACGACGAAGGCGGCGCCCTGACCGAAGCGGTGCGCAGGCGTCCGTACCAGGTCGTTCTGTTCGACGAGGTCGAAAAGGCGCACCCGGACGTCTTCAACATCCTGCTCCAGGTGCTGGATGACGGGCGGCTGACGGACGGGCAGGGGCGTGTGGTCGACTTCCGCAACACCCTGATCGTCATGACCTCTAACCTCGGTTCCGAAGTCCTGGTGAACATGGACGAACACGCCTCGGTCGAAACCGTGCGGCCGCTGGTCCTGGAGGTGGTGCGAAAGCATTTCCGGCCGGAATTCCTCAACCGGATCGACGAGATGATCCTGTTTCACCGTCTGGACAAGGCGCACATGCACGACATCGTCCGGATCCAGCTCAAGGGCCTGGAGAAGCTGATGGCCGACCGCGAGATGACGCTGAGCATCGACGATGCGGCGTTGAACTTTCTGGCGGACAAGGGTTTCGACCCGGCCTACGGCGCGCGGCCTTTGAAGCGTGTGGTGCAGAAGCTGCTCGTGGATGGTATCGCGAAACAGATACTGGCCGGCGAAGTCACGGATGGCGACGTCATCCATGTCGGCTTCGACGGCGAGCACCTGACGATCGGCAAGCCGACGATGAACTAACTTACGGGGTTTGGGGCCTGTGGCCCCACGTCTTCTGATCAAAGAAAAAGGTTTGTGGGGGCACAGGTCTCAAGCCCCATAAGCTATTCATTGCGGTTCGAAGCAATCTGTCCGCATAGCCATTGCAACCCGGCCAGATGCTGCTGGTCGTGGCTGCACAGGTAGTGGACCAGGCCGCGCAAGGTGGTTGGGCCGTAATCCTCGAACTCCGCCGGCCGCGACCATTGCGAAAGCGATACCGTGCCCAGCACTTCAAGCGTTTCCTCACGTGCGACGCGGATGGCCCGCAGGACGTCCGGTGCGTGGGCTTCGGCATAGGCGCGCGCGATGCGTAAGCGCTCACCATCGACGCCGGCAAGGTAAGGATTGTCTTCCTTCAGCGTTCGCACCAGCCGCACATGATAGCCTTCGATTTCGATATCGCGGATGTGGCAGAGCTGTTCGAGCGCGGGGAAATGCTCGCTGGGGCAGGTCGCCCACGACGGCGGCGTCCACAACTGATAACCATCCGGGATGGCCGCGTAATGGGCCTCGAGCTGGTCCGGAAACGCAGCCAGGGCTTGTAAGGTGGCTGCGTCCATGGCTCTTAGTCCCTCAGCAGTTCGTTGATACCGGTCTTCGACCGCGTGCGGGCGTCGACGCGCTTGACGATGACGGCGCAATAGAGCGACGGGCCGCCCTTCGGATCGGGCAAGGAGCCTGGCACGACGACGCTGTAGGCCGGGACGCGGCCCATGAAGATTTCACCCGTGGCGCGGTCGATGATCTTGGTCGATTGACCGAGATAAACGCCCATGCTCAGCACCGAACCCTGCTCCACAATCACGCCTTCGGCCACTTCGGAACGCGCGCCGATGAAGCAGTCGTCCTCGATGATGGTCGGGGTGGCCTGCAGCGGCTCCAGCACGCCGCCGATGCCGACGCCGCCGGACAGGTGGACGTTCTTGCCGATCTGGGCGCAGGAACCGACCGTGGTCCAGGTATCGACCATGGTGCCTTCATCGACATAGGCGCCGATATTGACGAAGGATGGCATCAGGACGACGTTCTTGGCGATGTAGGCGCCGGCGCGGACGATGGCGCCCGGTACCGAACGGAAGCCGGCGTCCTGATAGTCCTTCTCGCCCCACTTGGCGAACTTGTTGGGCACCTTGTCCCAGTAGGGACCGATCGGCGCCTGTTCGAACAGGCCGCGGCCGGTATGCATCAGTTGGTTGCCGTTCAGGCGGAAGCTGAGGAGGACCGCCTTCTTCAGCCATTCATTGGTGTGCCACTTGCCGTCCAGCTTGTCGGCGACGCGGAAGCGGCCGCAGTCGAGCAGGTCCAGCGCCCCCTGAACGGCTTCGCGATACTGGCCGTGGTATTGAGGGTTTAGCGTGTCGCGGACCTCCCAGGCGGCTTCGATATCATCCTTGTAGGCGGCTAGGTCGGACATGCGGACGGTTCCTGATTGCGGTTCTTGGTAGTTGCGCATGGCATTAGAGCGCATTCCGAAAAGTGTGAAGCGGTTTTCGGAAAAAATGCGCGTTAAAAAGCTTTTCTGTTACGCCGAATGTCAAACAGAAGTGCTTTTACGCGTTCATTTTTTGCTTAGCGCACCGAAGTCAGGAAGTCTTTCAGCGATGGGCTGCGAAAATCGATGAAATGATCGGTATTTTCAGGCGCCGCGGGGCCGACAAGAACCGTCTTCATGCCCAGGTCAAATGCAGGTTTAAGGTTGCGTGGGCTGTCCTCGAAGAACACGGTATCGGCGGGGCTTACGACGTGGGCCTTCATCATGATTTCGAAGGTTGCCAAAGACGGCTTCGGGACAAAGTTGGCGTGTTCGAGGTGGAATATGCCGTCGAAGAGGCCGTCCATATCCAGCTTGGTAATCACCCGTCCGGCATGGAAGCCGTCGCCATTGGTGAAGACGATCTTGCGGCCGGGCAGGGTGGAGATCAGCGCATTCAGTTCCGGATCAGGATTGAGGCTGTCGAGCGAGACGTCGTGGACCTCATCGAGAAAGCGGCGCGGTTCGACGCCGTGATCGGCCATCAGGCCGGCAAGCGTCGTGCCGTGTTCATTGAGATAGCGCTTTTGAAGCTTGAAGGCCTCGTCGCGGCTGAGCCCGGTCTCGCGCGCCACGAAAATCGACATGCGGCGCTCGACCAACGCCATGACTTCGCAATCATGGGGATAAAGGGTGTTGTCGAGATCGAACAGCCAGGTGGTGACGTGGGCAAGATCGGGGTGCATTCTATACCTCCAAATCTCTCGCAGAGATTTGGCAAGGGCGACTGTCCGCCCGAGCCTTATGCGAGGAGCCTAGCGGCACCTGAGTGGCGAAAAATAGCTTATCAGGGCCGATGTCAATCGGCCTTGATAAGCGTTCCAGCGCCGTGCTCTGTGAACAGCTCGACCAGCATGGCGTGCGCGCGGCGGCCGTCGAGAATGACAACGGCTTCGACACCCGATTCGACTGCGGCGATGGCGGTTTCCAGCTTTGGGATCATGCCGCCCGAGGCGACACCCGACTCGATCAGACCGCGGGCTTCGGAGATGGTCAGCTGGCGGATAAGTTCCTTGTTCTCGTCCAGCACACCCACCACGTCGGTCAGCAGCAGCATACGCTTGGCATTGAGCTTGCCTGCCACGGCGCCGGCAACGGTGTCGGCATTGATGTTGAAGGTCTGGCCTTCGTCGGAGACGCCGATCGGGGCGATGACCGGCACATAGTCGTGTTCGGTATCGTTGATCAGGGTGCGGATCAGCTTGTCGTCGATGCGCTTGGGTTCGCCGACGAAACCGAGATCGACGACCTGTTCGATCATGCTGTCCGGGTCTTTCTTGACGCGCGTAGCCTTTTCGACAGTCAAAAGACCGGCATCCTTGCCCGACAGGCCGACGCCACGCACATCGGCTTCGGAGCCGGCGCGGGTGATCCAGTTGGCGATTTCCTTGTTGACCGCACCGGACAGCACCATTTCGGCAATTTCCATGGTGGCATCGTCGGTGACGCGCAGTCCGTCGATAAAGGTCGACTTAACCCCGGCGCGGCCGAGCATCGCCGATATCTGCGGACCGCCGCCGTGGACCACGACCGGGTGGATGCCCAGCAGTTTCAGGAGCACGATGTCCGACGCGAAGAGTTTGGCGGTCGCTTCTTCGCCCATGGCGTGGCCGCCGTATTTGATCACGACGATTTCGCGGTCGTAGATCTGGATGTAGGGCAGGGCCTCGGCCAGCGTCTTGGCGGTCGCCCAGCCTTTTTCTTCTTCTGCGGTGTACGGGGATGTGCTCATGCGCGCGCCATTAGCGGAGATGCGCGGATATGTCTATCGTTATACAGCGCTCTTGCGATGAAACCTGAGCGCAGACAGCCGTTCTGACACTGCGCTGGTCTTGGTGTCGACATAACCGGCGCCGTGCATATGCGTGCGCACCGTGGCTTCGGGCAGGGGCGACTTCGCGCCTTTCGGATAGATGATCCACAAGGGGCGGTCGGGCTGTGCCGCCTTAAGCGCTTCCGCCAGGGCCGCGGGTGTTTCGGCGACGATCACGCCAAATGCCGCACTGCACGGGGACTC
>CAMLLA010000342.1 GCA_946480525.1 uncultured Asticcacaulis sp.
GTTCGAACTGCGCCTGATCACGGAACCGGCCGCAGCCGCACTGGCGGCGCAACGGCGCCAGGACAGTCATCTTGAGATCATGGACAATGCGCTGAAAGTCATGGCGTCGGAAACGCTGGCGACCGAGGCCGGACGGCAAGCCGACCTCGATTTCCACGATGCGTTGATGAGCGCGACCGGCAACGAGGCCCTGGCCTCCTTAAGTTCGTCGATCAGCGCGGCCGTCGCATGGTCGACGCGCTACAAACAACGTATCAAGGCGCTGGAACGCGATCCGGTACCTGAGCACCGCGCCGTCTATGAAGCCATCCTGCGCGGCGACCCGTCGGACGCCCGGTGGTGCATGGAATCACTCGTTCGCCTCGCCTTGCACGACACGCAACGTAGCATGAGCATCAAATAGGCAGCCAATAGGCTTTGCAAAAATAACCTCAGCGCAATCGAATTGTCAGACAAATTTTGTCGCGATATTTGTTTAAGCCCACTTACGCAGTGCAGCATATCGCTTTAGACCATGCTCCGTTTCGACGGAAACGGAGCATGGTCTAAATTTCTTGGTGGTCGCATGCTTGGTCCGAAAAACCGGTTTCCACTTTTTCGGAGCATGCTCTAATACCTGCCCTGACCAATGCTTGAGGACGGGCCGTGACGGAACTGATGCAATTCGGAAGACGGGTGGACGGCCTGGACTATCTGCCTCGCGAAGGCGCGTACGACATTTTGCTGCACGATGGCCGCATTGCCTGCGCCCAGGTCGGCTACAGCAAGTTCACCTATGACTTGCCTGGCGGCGCGGTCGATCCCGGCGAAACGCCGGAGCAGGCCCTGAAGCGCGAATTTCTGGAAGAGACGGGTCTGGAGGTACGCGTCGGCCGTCCGGTGACCGAGCTGTTACACTATTTCGTCCATGCCGACGGTACCGGCTACAATAATCTCTGCCGGTTTTACGAAGTCGAGTGGGTAGGCGAACGGCCTCAGGCCAAGGTCGAGGACGACCATGAACTGATCTGGCTGCCCCCGCTGGAGGTGATCAAGCGGCTGAAGAACGAGGGCTATGCCTGGGCCATGGCTTTGTGGCTGCGGAGGCCTGTCTAGATATTGCCAGGTATCCGGCGCAGGATGAATTCGTCGTCGAGCGTATTGCCGACTGCGAACTGGTACGCGCCGACGCGGCGAAAGCCGAAACTGCCATAAAGCGCCTGCGCCTTCGTGTTCTCGCTCCATACGCCGATCCATTGCGGCGCATCGCCGAAACGCTCCGTCATATGGTCGATGGCCGCGGTCAAAAGCGTCTTGCCCAGCCCCTTACCCTGCTGGCTGGAATGAACATAGAGCCGCTTCAATTCGCCCTCAAAGCCGGGACGGGCATCGGGATGCGGCAGGCCTACCGTACCACACTGCAGGAACGCGACGGCGGCGCCGCTGTCGTCGAGAACAATCCGCCAGTACTGCCCGGGGTCGGTGATATCGGCCAGCAGGGTCTCATGGGCGTAAGATTTACGGAGAAAAGCTTCCAGGTCATCCGGCGGATAGAGATGGCCAAAGGTTTCGGTAAAGCTGTCGATTGCCAGCGCGGACAGCGCGGGCACCCGTTCGGGGGTAACTTGTGTCAGTGTCATGCGGGAAGACCGTAGCAATATGCCCCTGATGCCGTCAGGCCGAGTGTCCGCCGGGCTCCCGGCCTGCACAGACCCTGTTAGTAGTGGCGCACCTTCGTCCACGCATCGACCAGGGTCTTTGCCTTGTTGTAGACGATCTCGGCCGTGTCGCCGGGCTTGAAGACGCTGGTGCCGATGCCGAAGCCGGCGGCGCCGACATCCAGATAATCCTTCATATTGTCGGCTGAGACGCCCCCGACCGGGAAGACCGGCACGTGACGCGGCAGGACCGCCTTCATCGCCTTGAGGCCTTGGGGACCAGCCAGTTCGGCCGGGAAGAGCTTGAGCGCATCGGCGCCGGCATCGACGGCCGTAAAGGCTTCGGTCGGGGTGAAGAAGGCCGGGAACGAGATCATGCCCAGTGCCTTGGCGCGGCGGATCACGTCCGGATTGGTGTTGGGCGAGATGCAGATTTCGCCGCCGACGGCCTTCAGCGTCTCCACATCGGCGACGTTCAGCACGGTGCCGGCGCCGACGATGGCGCGGGTGCCGAAGGCACTGGCCATAGCCTTGATGCTGTCGAACGGATCGGGCGAGTTCAGCGGCACTTCCAGGATCTTGAAGCCGGCGCGGATCAGGCATTCGCCGACGCCAAGCGCTTCGCTAGGGCGCAGGCCCCGCAGGATGGCAACCAGAGGCAGGGTGTCGAGGGCGTCGCGCCAACGTGCGTCGAGAGACATCAGATAAGCTTTCCTTGCTGGGCCAGTGCCCACAGTCCGGCGGACGATGCTTCGTCACCATCGATTTCGGTGACATCCGTGAAGCCGGTATGGTTGAGTGCGCGCTTGTAGAGGGTAATGAGCGAACCCGCGCCGATCAGGGTGACCGGGCGAACGCCATGGCGGATCGATTCGGCGCGGATTTCCGAGCCGATCAGGAGGCCCGACAGATAGGACGACAGGCTTTCCGGCCCGATATTGCCGAACAATCCTTCGGTGCGCGCCGAGAAGACGAGTGACAGGAACGACTTGTCGGTCATGGCGCGGTCGACGCCCAGCGTAAAGGCGGCTTCGTCGTCGATGTCGTTTTCCATAAGGTCGCCCAGGATGGAGTGACGCTTCAGGACCTGGAACATTTCGCCGGTCATGTACGAAGAGAAGCCCTGGATCGTGCCGTCATTGACGACCGCCCACTTGCAGTGCGTGCCGGGAAGGACGAAGACGCCGTCGCCGTTCTTCTGGCTGAGGCCGAAAATCTGGGTTTCCTCGCCGCGCATGACGTTCTTGATGCCCGGGTGGTCGGCATCGGCCGACAGGCCGGGCACGATCTTGACCTTGAGCTTGTCGGACGGCGCGTCGACGATGCCGGCGACGATTTCCTTTGCGCCGGCGGGGCAGGGCACGTAGGGCGCCTCCTTCCAGCCGGTGCGGGAGCCGACCATGCCCGACAAAAGGATCGGCAGGTCGGGGCGGGCGAAGTCTTCCTTCATGACCGACAGCAGGGCCTGCTCGAAGCTCAGAACCCCTAGATTCTTCAAACCGATGTTGGCGTTGTGGCGGGCGATGATTTCGCCGTCGGCACTGAACAGGAACAGACGGAAGTTGGTCGTGCCCCAGTCGGCGGCGAGCAGGGCGGGCGGTTCAGTCGACATAAGGGTAAAGCTCAGTCCTGGTTAAATGCGGCTTCCGATTAGCCCTTAAACTTCTGCGGTTCAAGGCCGGTGTGACCACGCAACAATTCACTTGGGATTTCGAAGAATGTCCCGCCCTCACGATCATCCGGCAGGTCCACCGCGGCGGAGGTCACGAAGACGCGGTCCAGACGTTCGCCGGCAAAGCACAAAGAGGTCGTTTGTTTCGCCGGCAGGTCGATATGGAAGTCTTCGCGGCCGTCGGCCAGGAAGCGCGTGACACGGCCGATGCCCCAGTGCGAAATCCACAGTCCGCCTTGTGCATCCACCGTCATGCCGTCCGGGCCGCCCATCTCGTCGCTGAATTGCAGGAACAGGCGTTTATTCTGTATTTCGCCGGCATCATCGATGTCGAAAACGAAGACCGAACCGTGGCCGGTATCGGTGTGATAGACGGTGCGGAAATCGCCGGAGAAGGCCGGGCCATTGGCGATCATGTACGGCCCGTCGACCTCCTCGACGCTGAGGTCGGTATTGAGGCGATACCAGGCGCCGGAGGTCTTTTCGACCGGCTTATGCATCGAGCCCGCCCAGATGCGGCCGCGGTTATCCGCCTTGGCGTCATTCATGCGGTTGAGCGGCTCGTGCGGGTAGGGGTTATGGATGTGCCTGATGGTCAGAGGCTCCAGCGTGACCTCGGCGAAACCGCTCATCAGGCCGGCGATGAAGCCGCCCTTTTCGCGCTCGATCACCCAGCTGATATGCTCGGGGAAGTGCCAGGTGCGCGACGTGCCGTCCATATAGTAGGCGTGCAGGTTGTTCGACAGGATATCGACCCAGTAGACGCAATTGTCGCGTCGCGACCAGGTCGGGCCTTCGCCCAGGACGGCGCCGGGCGCGGAGCGGCGAATGATATCTGGCATGGAAGGTCCTCTCTGTTTTCCCCGTTTTAACCGGCGGGCTCAGGCGTTTTCCAGCGAATATTTTGCCCAAGGACCAGCGTCAAGAAATTTGTATGACAATTCAAGGAGCCTTCCGCAAGGTCGGAGAAAATTTTACGCGCTATCTTGACGTTCGCGTAAAGTAAGCGCACCTATATGGCTACATGCAAAGCGGCGCGTTATCACGCGAAAGTGGCTGTTGGTCCAATGGCGCTTTTGGCGAACACGCCTATAAAACGGGCCCAAAAGCC
>CAMLLA010000343.1 GCA_946480525.1 uncultured Asticcacaulis sp.
ATCTGCGGGTGGTTCGACGTGACACGCTCGGAAATCAGGCCCGGCGTGTTGAAATCGAACGGCGTTCCCTTGACCGGCAGTTCGCCATTCGGGATCAGCGTCTTATCGACGGCCAGGATGGCGTCGGATTCGATCTTCACCGTCGCGTCGGTGGCAAGGCGCGTGACCGGCACGCCGCCCAGGTTGAACAGCGAGTGGTTGGTCATGTTGACCACGGTCGGCTTGTCCGTCGTCGCCTTGTAAGAGACGGTCAGGTCGTTGTTTTCGTTGAGCGTATAGGTGACCTCGGCGGTAACGGTGCCGGGATAGCCTTCTTCGCCGTCCGGCGAGACGTATTGCAGGGTGACCGAAGCGGCGTCGCCGCCGGACTTCACGTCCTTGATGGTCCAGTTGCGCTTGTCCCAGCCCTTGACGCCGCCATGCAGGGCGTTTTCGTTGTTGTTGGTGGCCAGGGTATAGGTCTTGCCGTCCAGGGTGAACTTGCCCTTGGCGATGCGGTTGGCGTAGCGGCCGACGGTGACGCCCGTGTAGTTCGGAGTCTTTTCGTAGCCTTCGATGGTGTCATAGCCGATGACGATGTCGGCGGCCTTGCCGTCCTTGTCCGGGACCATCAGATCCTGCAGCGTGGCGCCGTAGGAAATGACGCGGGCGGTGACGCCCTTGGAATTCTTCAGTTCAACGGCCTGGACTTTCGTGCCGTCCGACAGGGCGCCCCATTCGGCCTGGGTGGCCGTGGCGCCTGCGGCGGCTTCGCTCTTTTCAGCAGGCTTGGAGCAGGCGCCGAGCGCGATCAACGCGCTGAGCGTGCCGACAAGGGCGGCCTTCCTGAAGGTTGAGGTGGAGGTCATCATCATGGTGCGGTCACTCCCTTGGATAAACGCGCCGCTCTTCCGGCGGGCGAAGTCACGTCATAACCCCGGCCAATTGGTCAGACAATATAAAAATACTACTTATATCCGTTTGCGCTCGCTTTTTGACGCTTCACGCCGGATTTTAGTGCGCGGCGGCCTTTTGCGTGTCCTGCAGCGCCATGCGGATAAGTGATTCCATGCACCAGCGCGCCGCGCTGCCGTCACCCGCCGCGATCGCTTCGAAGACACGTTCGTGGTCGGGGATGGGGTCGCGGGTCAGGGCGTTGTGCCGCGCCTTGTAGCGAGTCGTCCAGGCGACGGCGGCCTCGATGGAACTTGAGAGCGAAACCAGGGCTTCGTTGCGCGTCGCGCCGATCAGGGTACGATGGAAATCCCGGTCGGCCTTGCGGCCGGCTTCGGTCTGGAGTGTCTCACGCGTCATGATGTCGAGCGAGGCGCGCATTGAGGCGACGTCGGCATCGCTGCGCCTCTGGGCCGCCAGGTCGGCCGCCGCGGGCTCGGCGATCAGGCGCAGTTCGAACAGGGCCTTGATGAAGTCCTGGCTCGGCTCGGTATCGAACATCCAGCCGAGGACTTCCGGGTCCAGCAGGTTCCAGCGCGCGCGCTCGGTGACGCGTGTGCCCGTCTTGGGGCGGCTCTCGACCATGCCCTTGGCGGCCAGGATGCGGATAGCTTCGCGATAGGCTGAACGCGAAATGTCGAGCGAGGTCGAAGAATCGATTTCGTTCGGCAAGGTCTCGCCCGACTTGTAGACGCCGCGCAGGATATCGACGCCCAGCCGGTAGGCGAGCGCGCCGTGCAGACGGCCCTGGTTCTGGTAGGGCGGGTGTTGCGACAGTGTCGGATCGCTGCGCAGGGGGTGCGCGGCGCTGCCCTTCAGGCGGCCTTCGGTCGGCGGCAAGGTCGGCTTTTTCATGCGCCTGTCATGACACTTAAGAGGCGGTTTGACAAAGTATTTTTCGGCGGAAAATTTGCCAAGCCATTCTTTTGTCTGAGTAAATTAGCGAGAATTCAGGCCGGGTTGTGCTTTTGCAGGAAGCTGAGCGCCGCTTCCATCATCGCAATGCGCGCCGATCCTTGCGTCTCCCAGTGGTCCTGTCCCTTGTAGGTGACGAACTCGACCTCCTTGCCGGCGGCTTTCAACGCCTTCTCCAGTCGTTTGCTCTGCTCGATCGGCACAACCGTATCATCGGTGCCGTGCAGGAGCAGTATGGGGCAATAGGCTTTCGCCGCCTGCCTGACCGGAGAAATGTCGTCATAGGTATTGCGTTCGCCCATGCGTTCTTTCCAGATCAGCACGGAGGTGCGGCTGTCGCCGGTCTGCATGTCGACATAGTCGATGAAGCTCTTGGGATCGGTAACGCCGGCGACCGATACGGCGCAGCGATAGACGCCCGGATCGAGTGTGGCGCCGGCCACGGCGGCATAACCGCCGTAGGAGGCGCCCATGATGGCCACACGCTTCGGATCGACGATGCCTTTGGCGACCAGGTGACGCACGCCGTCAGAGATATCGGTCTGCATCTTGCGGCCGAATTCGCCGTTTCCGGCCATGGCGAAATCGCTGCCGTAGCCGCTGGAGCCGCGGAAATTGGGCTGCAGGACGGCGTAACCATGGGCCGCCAGGACTTGGGACTGCCAGTCGAAATTGATGTGGTCGCGTGCAAGGGGGCCGCCGTGCGGCAAGGCCACCAGGGGCAGGTTCCTATCCGACTTGAAAGGCGGAAGTGTCAGGTAGCCATGGATTTCCAGTCCGTCCGCCGCCTTGTAGGAAATAGCCTGTTTCTCGGTAATCCACTCCGGAGGCAGGTCGGGATAGTTGCTCGCCACGGGGATGACCTCGCCCGTGACGAAGTCACAGAAGAAGTAGCTGCCGGCGTCCTGCGCGTCTTCGACATAGACGATCATCTTGCGTGGATCTTCGGCGTAGCTTTCGATGCGTGTCCGGACGTCCTTGCCCATGACTTCGGGCAAGGCGTCGTAAAGCTTCTTCATCAGTGGGTCGGACCATTCTTCCGTAAACCAGTCATCGTAACGGCTGAATCCGGCCAGCCGGCGGGTCGTGGGATGGAACAGGGCGTCACGCGGCTTGCCCGCGCCCTCGGGATCGAGCGGAGCGCTCAGCGTGCCGTCCGCGGAAATTTCCCTAAAACCGATCTGGTCGTCGTCTTCGCCGACATAGACGCGGATCAAGACCGAGTTGCCGTCGCGGCCCAGCCCCAGCAGGTCGGGGTAGTTGAGCGCTTCGCCCTTCTGGCTGTAGATCCGCTTGAAGTCGACCTTGCCCTTTTGCAGGGCGGTATTGAAATAAAGATCCCACTGCTTGCGGTCGTCGGCGAAGTCGGCATAGGCGACGGGCCGGCCATCGGGGGTGACGACGAAGTCCTTGGTCGCATGACTGCCCGTGATCAGGCGCTTGCCCAGTTCATTCTCGAACCCGAAGCTGTACAGGCAGACCTCATTATCGTCCTTCATGCGCTGGTTCGAAGCCGTAACGCGATATTCGCCATCCAGCTTGATGCGCTGCATGTGGCCGTAGACGATGCCGTAGAAGCCTTCTTCGCGGGAAAAGAAGGTGCGGACCTTGACTGTTTCAAGATCGACGCTGCGCGCGACCAGGAATTCATGGCGCCCGCCGGCGAACATTTGCAGGCTGGTGGTCGTGGAGTTGGTTAGGACCACGTGGTTGTTGCTGCCCCATATCAGGTTACGTACCTTCGAGGCGCCCATATTGACGTTCCGCACCTTCTGGTCGCCGACGTCGAAGTACAGGAGCAGGTTGGTGTCGTTTTTCTGCGTCACCACGGCGACGCGCTTGCCGTCCGGCGACAGGGCGATCTGGTCGACCATGGGGGGCTTGGCATAGGCGGCCACCGGCGGCCGGGGAGTGGTCGGCCCCGCGGACTGAGCTGTGTCCACGGCTTGCGCGGATGCGGTTTCGGGCAAGGCCGCAGTCGCCGCAAAGCCAACGGTCGCGCCGAGAACGCCGCGACGGCTCAAGAATTCAGACATATTGGATCACTCCCCCAACTCCCTGCCGCAAAGTAGCGCGGCGCGCGCGGCTTCGCAAGATTCGCCTAAGCGAACTGGTTGCGGAACCAGGTCATCTGTCGCTTGGCGTAGTTGCGCGTCTTTTGCCGCGCCATATCGAGCGCGGCATCGAGCGTCATCCGACCCTCGATATGAGCGGCGAATTCGCCAAGGCCCAGGACGCGCATGATCGGCCAGTCGGGCCTCAAGCCCCGTTCCATCAGGCCGCGTACCTCATCGAGCGCGCCTTGGTCGAGCATGAGCTGAAGCCGTTCGTCGCAGCGCGCATACAGCCAGTCACGATCCGGCGTCAGAATTTCCAGTTCGTAGGAACGATCAGGCAAGGCGGGTGTCGTCCGGTCCTGCCAGTCGCTCAAGGCAATACCGGTCTGCAACCATACCTCCCAGGCGCGGGTCAGGCGCTGGCGATCATTGGCGAGAATACGCGCTTCCGACCTCGGGTCGGCATGCTTCAGTTTTTCTCGAAATATAGCTTCCCCCATGACGTCA
>CAMLLA010000344.1 GCA_946480525.1 uncultured Asticcacaulis sp.
GCCAGAAGGGCCAGTTTGTTGTCGTCGAATATCCGGAAAAATTCGTCCCAGCCGATTTCGGTGAGGTTGTCTTCCTTGTCACCGAAATCGAAGCGCAGGATTCCGCCTTCTGCGCCGGTATCGACCTTGGATGGCCGGCCGCCGCGGTCCTCGGCCCATTGCCGGATTTCGTCGTGGTCGATGATCTTTTCTGCCGTGGACATGACTGCCTCCATGACTGCGTTCATGCGTGAAGCAGGCAGGGTGAGGCATGACCGCTAATGGTTAAATCGGCGGCGGGCAGGTTGCGGGTAAAAAGCCGGTAAGGCTACTTGCGTTCGCTGCTGAAAAACTCGCGACGAACCGAGGTCCAGATATATTCCAGGACAAGAAAATAGAAGACGGTCTTGACCAGCTTGAACGTCGCCCAGTCGGTGAAATATTCAAGCCCGATGGCGACCCAAAGCGTCAGCATCATGACATAGGCTGCCACGAGCAGCTTCTTCGGCATAATCAGCTTTTCAGATAAAGACATAAAACGCGTCCCAAATACAAAAATGACCGCCGGCACGCTACGCCATGGCGGTTTCGCAACCGTTAACATTTACGGCCGGCTTATAAAAGTAACGATTTGTCCAAGGCAGAAACGAAAAGAGAGCGGACCCGCGCGGTCCGCCCTCCTTTGCCTGTCAGGGATTTTAAATTACTTCTGAAAAATCAGAAATAAAGATCGTCAAGTCCCGCCTCGAATGTCGCCGTCAGTTCCTCGTGGCCGAGGGGTGCGGCGAGGGCTGCGGCCGTGAAACGGTTGAGCGCCTCCGGGAAGGCGATAACCCGCCGGTCGAGCGCGACCAGGTTGGCGCGAACGAAGAAGCCCAGAACACCGACCTGGTAATCTTCGCGTGACAACATGCGCAGGGCAATCAGTTCGATGATGTCGAGCGCTACGGCTTCGCCGCCTTCGGCGCCGGTCTCGAAATTGACGAGATAGGCGGCCAGTTGCGCCTTGACGAGATTGGAACTGCATTCGATGAACATGGCAGGCCTCCGTGGCTGTATCCGATACCAAGCTTATGCCTGCCTCTGTAAGACGACAGCACTATGTGGCGGGATCGGCGACAAGAAGTCGATGAGGCGGCCCGTCCTACTGAAAACTTACGTGCACGGCAGGTCCGGCAAACGGTCGCGTAACCATTTGCGCTTACAGTCCGTCTGAGTATGCGTGAGACGAACCCATGTCCCAGTCCCAAACCACAGATCCAAGCAGCCATTTTTCCGGGACCCGCCGCCCGACCTCCCTGGCCGGGTTACGGGTCCTTGTCGCCGAGGACCAGGAGATGGTGAGCGATCTCATCACCATCCTGCTATTGCGTGAAAAAGCGGTGGTGACGGCTGTCCGTGACGGCGCTGAAGCGCTCAGAGCGCTGGAAACGCAGACCTTCGACGTCGTGCTGATGGACATGAACATGCCGGTCATGAGCGGTTTCGAAGCCACTCGCCGCATCCGGCATTCGGGGCTTACGACCGCGGACGTGCCGATCCTCGCCCTGACGGCCAATGTACAGAAGGCCGAGATCGCCCAGTGCCAGCGCGCGGGAATGGATGGCCACATCGCCAAGCCATTCACCAGCGACGTCCTGGTCTCGGCCATAGCCAATGCCGTGGCCGGGCGATAGGGACCCTAGCTCACAACATACGCCGCCTGGAAATGCATGCCGTCGGGCTGTGGCCAGTTGCCGCCCCACGCCCAGCCTTCCTTACGAAACGCTTCGATGACGTAGCGGTTTTCCGGCAGGGCCAGGAAGGGCGTGTCGTCACCCAGGGCGTTGCGGACCGGATCGAAATCGACCGCGCAGCCATAGGCGTGGGTCGACAGGCCGGCATTGCTTCGGTTTTCCCGGAAGGTGTAGCCGCCGCCGACCTGTGACAGGCCGATGCGGTCGATCTCCTTCTGGTTTTGGCCGGCCTGCGTCCAGATGGCGGTCAAGGCGCGCTCAAGCGACGGCGCGGCATTTTTGTGGACCTGAAGCGCGCGGATCGGAAGCTTGCCGTTCCAGGCGGCTTTAGCCTTCCACGGCAGCTTGACCATGACCAGGTTTTCGTCTTCCCACTTCGGATCGGCCCTGGTCTTGCCGTTTACTGTCATGGCGGGGTTGCCGTACGTGGTGCGGCAGTCGGTCCACTGCGGCCATTTCACGGTTTCCGGAATTTTGAGGGTTTCGAACAGGTGCTTGGACGCGCCGAGGCGCACCGTGTCAAACGATGTGCTGACGCAGGCCGACAGGGCGGTCAGCGCGACGCCGAACGCGAGCCGTTTGAAAGCTGTGGAATCTTGCATGGAATGCGGCGGCCGACCCGCCGGTTTACGCGGTTACTATAGAAATGCCGGCTGATCCGCCGGCCCGGATCTTATAGCCGGCGATCATGTTTCCATTATGTGTGAACTGTGGCGGAATGCCGTCGACACAGGGATTATGACGCGGACGCGCTGGCGCTTGCCGCGACCGGTCCCGCCGTTTCGCTCACCCTGACAGCCGAATTGATCAGGACCTGTTCGGCCAGCATCTGGCCGTCCCAGCCACCCTGGACCTTTTCCTTGCGGATCTTGCCGTGGAGAATGGCGCGCACCACGTCCATGCCTTCGATGACATAACCGAAGGCGGCATAGCCCTGGTTGTCCCCCTTGGGGTCGCGACCGGCGTCCATATAGGTCATGTCGCCGACACAGATGACGAATTCATTGGTGGCGGTGTTGAGGTCATAGCGGCCCATGGAAATGGCGCCATTGGTGTGGGTGAGGCCGGTCTTGCTCGTCGGTTCGTGCTGGATCGGCGGGTATTTCAATCCGACGGCGGAGGCCTGGATGAAGCCGGAGCCCTGATAGCCCTTCATGGCGCGCCAGAAATAGGCGCCGTTCAGCTTCTTGGCGTCGAGATACCGCAGGAAGTTGGCGGTGGTGATCGGCGCCTTCTTGTTCTCGAGCCGGATGACGATCGGTCCCTTGGCGGTTTCGATGCGCACCGTCACGGTTTCCGGCGGGGGAGGGGGCGGTGGTGGCGGCGCCGGTGGTGGCGCGGGCTTTTCTTCCGGTTTGGAGCAGGCCAGCAGGGTCGTGGTCGCAAGGGCCAGTCCGGCCGCCAGGAAGTTCCGTCTCATCGTGCCTCACCAGAACGCAGGAGTCTTTAGACCCTTGTTGGCATAAACGCGATCAGTCGTAAAGCGTCGCCAGTCCCGCAAGTTCCATGTCGGCCGCAAGCGTACGAAACACAGGAATGTCGGCGACGTAACCGCTGCGCGGTCCTTTGTCGAGATAGCGCTCGGTGAAGCGTTCCTTGTCGAAAAGGTCGTCAATCATGTCGAGCAGCGCGCCTGTCAGGTAGACGCCGCCGCTGGTTCCCATGATAAGGGCCACATCCGACGCCATGGCCGCCAGCCATGAGGTCATGACGTCTATGGCTTCGCGGGCGCGGGCACCGCCGCCGCGCGCCGCTTCGATGATCTCCTCAGGGCTCAGGACAGGTGGCGTCTCACCGTCGATCGTGTGCAAGGCGTACCAGATGTCCTTCAGGCCGCTGACGGAAATGCCGGACTCGCGTGAGACATAGCCGTTCTTGACGCGGATGGCTTCGGCAATTCTCCATTCCCGTTCGGTTTTGACCGGGAGGTCCGAATGCCCGCCTTCGCCGTGCAGCGCCGTCCAGCCGCCGACGCCGTCCGACACCAGCGCCGCCAGCCCCAGCCCGTGGTGCGGACCCAGCACGGCGACCGCGTGTTCGTCGGTAATCTCGCCGCCGCAGATCCGGACCTTGTCGTCACGGCGCAGGCCGGGCACCGCCAGGGCGCGCGCCACGAAATTGTTCAGGAAATTCACTCGCTGCACACCGACAAGGCTGCGGATCGCATCGCGATCGATGACGAAATCCAGGCCGACGAGGTGCAGTCCGTCCGTCTGTTCCCAGCCGCGCGCCGACAGGGCCGCGCCGATCAGGCCGGGATTGCCGTGATCGGCCAGAAAGCGGGTGACCACGTCCTCAAAGGCCTGGCGTGTCGGGCAATGGCCTCGGGTTACCGCGCCGGGACGGTGGCCCGGCGACGACAGGGCAAGGCTTATCGTCGGTGCAAGCGACAAATCACAGAGAAGGACCTGGTTCATACGCTACTCCCCAATGCGGTTGTTTTAAGCAGGGCCGCTTGACCTGCGATAGTGTGGCAATTGTCATAATAAACTGCAAATGGTCAGGGCAGCATTGGGCGCGACGCATCCTGGCCGACGACGGTTGTCCATTCGCGGACGTGCCACGCGGTCACCAACCCGTTCGTGACATAAGGATCTGCGTCGGCAAAGGCCTCGGCCGCGCCGGCGGTCTCGCTCCGGAACAGCAGGATCCCGCCGTCCATCGGGTCGGAAAGGGCGCCGCCCAGGATC
>CAMLLA010000345.1 GCA_946480525.1 uncultured Asticcacaulis sp.
ATTGTGCTCGGCGCCACCGTCGCCAATCGCTGGTTCAGCCAGAGACGCGGCCTCGTCATCGGCATATTGACGGCCTCAAGCGCCACCGGACAACTGGCCTTCCTGCCGGTAATCGCGCGCCTGTCTGAAGACCATGGCTGGCAGACGGCGTTGGTGCTGGTGTGCGCCCTGCTCGTCGTGGCGCTTGTCCTGGTGCTGTTGCTGCTGCGCGACCGCCCCGTCGATGTCGGCCAAGTCCCCTATGGTGAAACACAAGCCCTGGCTCCGGCAGCGGCGCCCGTCGTCAAATTCTCACCGTTCGCCATGCTTATGGAAGCGGCGCGGACGCGGACCTTCTGGATCCTGTTCGGCACCTT
This sequence comes from uncultured Asticcacaulis sp., assembly GCA_946480525.1. The sequence continues at coordinate 357 of CAMLLA010000345.1, forward strand.
CTTTATCTGCGGCGCATCGACCAACGGCCTGGTGCAGACGCACTTCGTGTCCTTGTGCGGCGACTTCGGCATGGTGGCGGTCGCGGCCGCTTCGGTGCTGGCGTTGATGGGCCTGTTCGACTTTATTGGGACCATAGGATCGGGCTGGCTGTCGGACCGCTTCGATTCGCGCTGGCTTTTGTTCTGGTATTATGCCCTGCGGGGCCTGAGCCTGCTCTATCTTCCCAATGCCGAATTCACCTTTATGGGGCTGTCGCCGTTCGCGGTCTTCTATGGCCTCGACTGGATCGCCACCGTGCCGCCGACTCTCAAGCTGGCAGCGGAAAAATTCGGCCCGGAAAAGGCGCCCGTCGTCTTTGGCTGGGTCTTCTGCGGCCATCAACTGGGCGCGGCGTCGATCGCCTTTATCGCCGGCACGATCCGTACGGAATGGGGCAGCTATTTACCGGCCTTTGCCCTGGCGGGGACCTTGTGCCTTATCGCGGCCCTGGCGGCGCTGTTCATCATCCGACCGAAAGCGGCGCCAGTGCTGCAACCGGCCGGTTGAAAACAAAAATCGCGACTTTAAATTTTAGATCGCGCGTGTTAGGCACGCCGCCTGCCTTGGGGGCCTGTAGCTCAATGGTTAGAGCCGACCGCTCATAACGGTCTGGTTGGGGGTTCGAGTCCCTCCGGGCCTACCACTTTCTCAAGCCTCAAACAGAGAAGGTGTTGAGAGACTTTCACGTCGCCTCATTGAAGAAATCCCAGACGGTTACGTCATCATGAATGAGGCCTTCATCTGATACCTTAAAACCCATTCGCGTTAGCCGTTTGCCGCCGAATATGTCTTCATAGCTCACGGCGACGGAGACATAAATGGCCAACGCCCCGTATTTAAGAGCCTCAAACTGTTTTCGCGACAAGCTGATCTCCATTCCAACAGTATCCCTGCCTTGAGGGAAACATACATTCAAACTGATTGCTTCGGGAATTGCCGGCTTAAAGTCTGTTGACGGTCCATGAGGGGGCCGATCTCAAAGTTAATCGCCGTGTTCAACTTCAGTGCTGGCGTCCGCCCATAATTCTTAAGCGTGAAGATTAGATGCCGGACGTCACTAATGGCGATAGGTTTAGTAAGAGCCTCATTTACACTGCCTTCGAAATAAATACCGACATATGCGCGGTATTCTTTCTCCTGCATCGCTTGGTTTTGCCAGAAGCCGTTCCAGGCAATCCATACTGCCAAAACGGTCAGTATGGCGGCTATGACCCCGGCGGAGGCGTCGATGGCCTCCCAGCTCGGCCAAGAGAGGTTTCGCGCCAGCAGAACTCCTATCAACGCTGCAACGGTCCCTGCAGAAATCCCTGTAAGAACACGCTCGCGCGAGGTCAATCTTTTAATCAAATCCAAAATCTGCATCGCCAGCCCTTGCGTTAGTCCGCATAGAGCACGTGTCATCAGTTGCGCAACTAAAGAGCGAAACGTAAACGGCACACCACATGTCAGAATAACAGCATCCCCTCATTGTCGTTCAGCCTTCGTTCAGCCGCGACGCTGTCTTATGGAGGTCGCAATCAAGGTTCCTAATCCCGACAGGAAACGCATTGCCACCGCCACAAACCAAAGAAAGACAACCAATGTCCTCCTCTCGCGCGCTTTTCAAATCGATCGCCCTGACCGCCGTTGCCGCCGGCCTGCTGGTCGCGCCCATCGCCTCTGCGCAAACCGCCCTGCCCGCGCCTGCCGTCATGGCCCTGCCGACCACGCTCAGCCTGACCGTCACCGGCGAGGTCAGCGTCGCGCCCGACATGGCGACCGTGAACTTCGGCGTCGTCAGCCAAGGCAAGACCGCGGCCGAGGCCATGAAGGCCGGCAATGTCCGCATGAATGCCGTAATGGCCGCGCTGAAGTCCGCCGGCATTGCCACCAAGGACATCCAGACCTCGAACCTGCAACTCAATCCGCAGTACAACTATGCCAACAACCAGGCGCCGAAGCTGACCGGCTATGAGGCGCGCAACCAAGTGACGGTCAAGGTCAACGACCTGGACAAGACCGGCCCGGTCATCGACGCCGTCATCGGCGCAGGCGTCAACCAGATCGACCAGATCGGTTTTGGCCTCAAGGACAATGGCGCGGTACTCGACCAGGCGCGCCAAAAGGCCATTGCGACCCTGAACCAGCGCGCCGCCCTTTATGCCTCGGCCACCGGCCTGAAGCTGAAGAAGCTGCTCAGCATCGAGGAAGGCGCCGCCCCCGGCTATCATCCGCCGATGCCTGTCATGGCCATGCGTCTGGAAGCCAAGGACGCCTCGACGCCGGTGTCGGCCGGCGAGCTGCAACAGAGCATTACCCTCACCGGCACGTTTGAACTGGAAAAGTAAGAACGCCGTTCGATCTTGGAGCCGCGCCCCCGTGACAAGGGGCGCGGAACCTGTTAACCCTTTCCGCATGGGCTGTCGGCGCGCGTATTGGCGCCTTTGACTTGGTGCGGGAGGGCTTGCCAGGTGCCGAATAATCGTAATCGTTTCCGAAATGTGGCTGTTGGCGCCCTGGCGCTCGCGGCCCTGGCGACGGCCGGCGCGATCGCGTTCGGCACTCAGGCGCAGGATACCGCGACGGCGAAGCCGGAGTCGCAGACCACGACGCAGGTTCGAAGTACGGACGCCACGCGTCTAAGCGCGGCGCGCACGGCCGGCACCAACCTGGCCCCGGCGACGACCACCGTCGCCGCCGCGCCGGCCGCCACCCGGCCCGTCACGACCAATACCTCCGTCGCTGCCCGCCGTCCCGCCCCAATGCTGCTGCGCCGCCCGATGGCGCCGGCCAAGGTGCAGTGGTCGCAGGCCATGTCGCGCTCCAGCCAGATGAAGACCGCGCGCAGGTCCAACAACCTGGCAGCACGCCTGCCACGTCAGGCGCTTGACAAGACCCGCCTGCCCGTCCTGCTGCCGCGCGAAGGCGTGATCGACACCGCCAAGGCCAAGATGGTCAGCTTCGGCGACGCCTATGCGCTCAACATGCCGCAAAACAAGGGCATACAGGTTACGATGTACGGCAACCGCAGCTTCGTCGCCGGCGACAAGGGCGCGGTGTCCGCCCGGCCGGTGCAGAAGCTGGCAGGCGTGGCCGAGGATATCCGCATAACCCAGATGGAAGACGGCTGGACGGCGACCTTCACCCGTTACGGCGTGGTTTACAGCCTCGACGTCACCTGCGACGACGTCAAGGCGCCCGACTGCGTCACCGACGCCTATATCCGCAAGGCGATCGCCGAATTCGATGACGTCACCCTGGGGGCGCAGGCGCAGGCCGAAGCCGATAAGGAAACCAAGCCCAGCGGGTGGCTCGATAATATCTCCAAATCGATCAGCAACATCACCAAGGGAGGCCAGTCGTGAGACCGTTTCTCCCGCTCCTGCTCGCCGGCGCGCTTCTCGGGCTGGCCTCCTGCGACGACCTGACCAATGCCATCCCCGGCAGCAGTTCATCCGCTTCCGAAACGGCCAGCGAGACCTTCAGCGAAGCCGCATCAGAGACAATGTCGGAATCGATGTCCGAGTCGGCGTCGTCATCGTCCGTGGCCATGGTCGAATTTCCCTATACGCCCGCCACGCAGCTCACCGCAGGCTCCGGCCAGGGCTATACCGACACGTCGAACTGGGCGCCGGGCATCTGCTTCCCGATCGCCGGCCTCGCCTATGCCAACAGCCAGGTCTATCGCCCGGGCGGCAGCAACTACCCGACGGCGTCGGCGACCAATCATGGCTCGCAATGCGACGCGTCGAACTATGCCTATCCGTGGGTCGATAATTTCTGCGAAAGCCGCTCATGGTCGAACGTGATGTGCAAGACCGGCCAGGGCCACCAGGGCCAGGACATCCGGCCGGCGACGTGCAAATCGAACCTGCACTGGGCCGTAGCGGCAGAGGACGGCGTCGTCACCCAGGTCGGCTCCTATACCGTCGCCATTACCGGCAACGGCAGCCCGCACCGCATCTATCGCTATCTGCACCTGCAATCGAGCACGCTTAGGGTCAAGGTCGGCGATG
>CAMLLA010000346.1 GCA_946480525.1 uncultured Asticcacaulis sp.
TCCGATCTCGAAAAGATTGCGCTCGACGACAATGCCAATGTCCCGGCGCTTCAGGGCTGGCGGCGGCGTCTGTTCGGCGAGGACGCGCTAAAACTCAAGCGTGGTGAACTGGCACTGGTGCTGAACGGCACCAGGGTCGAGGTCGTCGAACTGGATTAGTCGGATTTTATTAGGGCCCTTGGGAATCGTCTGTTAACCTTTTTTGACAGGTGAGACTGAACGATGAGAGGGCTTCGATGAACAAGGCAACAACCGCCGCGCCCGTGACTGCCGCCAACACGGCGACGTGGACGACGGCGCTGAAGGCAGGCCTGTTCCTGCTGGTCATGATGCGGCTTGCCGGCGGCATCTACGGCTTCTTCTGGGGCGTGTTCTCGCTCCAGCCTCTGGAACAGATGCTGGGCGCGTGGCGCGTTGCCGAGTACGCACAGGCCGTCAGCGCGATACTTGGCCTGTCGCTGGTGCCGCTGACCTTCGCGCTGCTGTTTGTTCTCGCGCCATTGGTCGGCTGGTGGGTGTATTCGCGCGTCGAACCTGCCCGGCATAACCTGGTTGGCTGGGGAGCGGTCGGCTTTTATCTGCTGGGCGATACGATCCTCAGCCTGTTCACCGGTGTTTTCAGCGTCGCGGCCCTGGCGGCGGGCGCCTTGATCGTCGGTCTCTATACGATGTTCTGGATGGGGATTGGCTTCAACCTGGCCAAGCTGTTTCGCATCAAGTTGTGACGTTGCGGCTCAAAGCCGTTTAGACCAAGGGGTCAGCGCCGGGCGCAGGCCCCTTTTTCGTATTCCTTGCTGCGATTGAAGACATAGTCCTTGCCATTCCAGCGATGGATGGGAAAGCAGAATCCCGGCCCTCCGATTTCGACATCGGGCCAGCCGCCGGGCGTCTTGACCTTGGTCGGCAGAAACGTCGGAATGCCAGGGCTCTGGTAGAGCACCTTCCACGGCCCGGCTGCGGTCGTCTTTGTCATCAGGAAGAAGCCCTGTTCGGCCTGGCCATAACAAAAGCTGCCGCTGTCAGTCAGGATCAGGTCCTTGATACCGTCGCCATTGAGGTCGCGATAGCCGTCTTCGGCGACCTCGGCACGGCCATATTGGTCATCTGCACAGCCTGTCCATTGGCCCGCCTTTTTAACCATGCCGGCGGCCTTGAAAGCGGCATCGAGATCCGCGGGTCGTTCGGTCGCCGCTAAAGCTGGGACTGCCAGCAATGCAACGGCACAGATCGCAAGTCCAAGACGCTTCATCACACATCTCCCCGTTAACGATGATGTGAGATAACGGCGTTTTTCGACAAATGGCAAGCCGCCAAATTCTATAGCGCTCAGTCGGTAATGATCGTCAGGTTAAGCTTCAGCGCCTGGGCCAGCGCGCGGGCACGTTTGCGCGTCTGCTCACCCAGCAGCAGGTCTTCCCAACCCGGCTCGGCGCGCAGGGTGAGTTGCCGGTCGTGCTGACGAACCGAGGCCAGTTTCAACAGCTTGGCGGACTTGGCCGACAGGTCACAGCCCAGCCGCAGCAGCAGCCCTAGTTGCGTCGCCATCTGCAGGCCGTCCTCGCCCAGGATGCGGTTGATCAGCGCCGGCTCCTTGAGGTAGGCGTCGCCGCTGTAGCGTGTGAACAGGGTGCAGGCCAGAAAGACGCGCTCTTCGTGCGTCTGGCCGGCAATCGGTGCGCGCAGGACCTGGTCGCACACCAGGTCGGCGCGGTGATCCGGGTGAAGACGTGCGCCAATGTCGGACAACTTGGCGGCGGCGCGTATCAGTTTGTCGACCGGCTTATCGAAAAGTCCTTCGGAGTGGCTGTAAAAGGCCAGCGCCCATTCCGACAGAGCAGGTCCGATGTCCTCGTTCAAGCCCAGGCGCGCACCGAGCGCGGCGCAACCCGCGATCAGCGGATCGTCATCCTTGACGGTTGGGTCCAGCGCGTCGAACAGCAGGCCTTCGCGCAGGCCAAAGGCCGAGAAGCAGATCGAATCGAAACGGAAGGTCTCGATCAGTCCCTGCATGACCAGCGCCGCATAGGAGATATTTTCGACGCGGCGCTTGGTGATGCCGCGCACCTTCTCAAGCGACGACGGTGACTGCAGGGCGATCAGCCGCGCGATCGACAGGGCTTCGCGGGCAGGAAGCTCAAATTGCTGAATGACATGCAGCGGATAGTTCTGCTTCTGCATCCAGATGAGGGCCAGGTTGCGCCAGGCGCCGCCGACGGCGTGGAACTGGCCACCGGAAAAGCGCTCCCTTAGCGGTTCGAGCTGGCGGACAATGGCCGCATAGGTCTTGTCGGGATCGACCGGCTTGGGGGCGCCGAGCGCAAATGGCCCAAGCGGCAGGGTGACGCCATTGTGGCCGGGTTCGATGTCGAGGCCGATCAGTTCCAGACTGGAACCACCCAGATCGCCCACGACGCCCTTGGCGTCAAGGTGGCCGCAATGCACGCCTTGAGCCGAGTAGTATGCCTCCTCGACGCCCGTCAGCACACGGATATCGAAGCCTGTCTGCGCCTTGACAGCCGCCACGAAGGTCGGTCCGTCGCGCGCTTCGCGGACGGCGGCGGTCGCTACGACGTGCAGGTCTTCGAGTTCAAATGATTCGAGAATGGCCTTGAAGCGGCGCAGTGCGATCAGACTGTCACGCACGCCGTCCGCGTTTAGCAAACCGGTCGTCCACATTTCGCGGCCGAGACCTGCCAGTACCTTTTCGTTGAATACCGGCCAGATCGACCGGCCTTCGATACGATAGATGACCAGACGCACCGAGTTGGAGCCGATGTCGATGACAGCGCTATTGTAATTCAAAGCCCAACTCCGCTCTGGCAGGCACGGCTGGTTTGCCCCGTCAGGCGGTTTGAATGCAAGACATATTTACGTTTGCGGCCGCGCCGGTCAACGTCCGCTCTTGCGGGCCCCGACATGGTCGAAAGCGCGCGGCATGTCCTTGACGCCACGGCCACGCCCCGACAACGACGGATTGGTCATGAAATAGTCGTGCGCGGAGAAAGGTTTGTCGAGCGCACTTACATCAATGCGTGAATAGGTGCCGTCCGTGCCTAACTGCCACGAATGGGCTTCGTCATTGAGATTGGCGACCATGATCTGGTCGAGAACCTGACGGTGAACCGTCGGGTTTTCCACGGGAATCATCACCTCGACGCGCCGGTCGAGATTACGGCTCATCCAGTCGGCCGACGAGATGAAGACGCGGGCCTGGTCCGACGGCATGGCCTGGCCGTTGGCGAAACAGACGATGCGCGAATGCTCCAGGAACCGTCCGACGATCGACTTGACGCGGATATTGTCCGACACCCCCGGCACTCCAGGACGCAGGCAGCAGATGCCCCGCACGACCAGGTCGATCTGCACGCCGGCCTGGCTGGCCTGGTACAGTTTCTTGATGACGAAGGGATCGACCAGCGCGTTCAGTTTCGCCCAGATCTGCGCCGGCTTGCCCGCCCGGGCATTCAGAACCTCTTGATCAATCAAATGCATCAGGCCAAGTTTTAGCGTGACGGGTGAGAAGTAGAGCTTCTCCATCACCTCGGGGCGGGCGTAGCCGGTGATGAAATTGAAGACGCGCGTGGCGTCCCGACACATCTCTGCATTGGTCGTGAACAGGCTGAGGTCGGTATAGACCTTGGCTGTGATCGGGTGATAATTGCCGGTGCCGAAGTGGCAGTAGGTCCGCAATCCATCGCCTTCGCGGCGGACGACGACCGACAGCTTGGCGTGGGTCTTGTATTCGACGAAGCCATAGACGACGTGGACCCCGGCCTGTTCCATGGCGCGCGCCCAGCGCAGGTTCGCTTCCTCGTCGAAGCGCGCCTTGATCTCGACCAGGGCGGTGACATTCTTGCCCTGCTCCGCGGCTTCGATCAGCGCCGCGACGATGGGCGAATCCTTGGACGTGCGGTAAAGCGTCTGCTTGATGGCGATGACGTTCGGGTCGCGGGCGGCCTGGCGCAGGAACTGGACGACCGCGTCGAAGCTTTCGAACGGATGGTGGACCAGGATATCCTTTTCGCGAATGGAATTGAACATATCGCCGCCATTGTCGCGAATACGCTCGGGAAAGCGTGGCTCGAACGGCCGGAACTTCAGGTCATTGCGGTCGGACGGAATCAGCTTCGACAGCTCGGCCATGCCGAGGATGCCGTTGATCTGGACCTCGTCCTTGGGCGCGACGTGCAGCTGTTCCAGGATGAAGGCGCGCAGGTCATCAGGCATGCCGGCGTCGATTTCGACACGCACCACGCTCCCCAGGCGGCGTTGCTTGATCAGGGCCTCGAATTCACGGACCAGGTCCTCGGCTTCTTCTTCCAGCTCGATGTCGGAATCGCGCAGGATTCGGAACAGCCCCCGCCCGGCGATGTCAAAACC
>CAMLLA010000347.1 GCA_946480525.1 uncultured Asticcacaulis sp.
TTCGGTCCGGCCAAGGCCGACAAGGCGCCGACCCTGAAGGCGATCACCATCGTGTGTGACGATGTCGCGGCCGCCGAGGCAGCGTGGCAGCCGCTGTCGGCGATCCGTGATGGCGTACTGTTTGCCCGCGACCTGGTGTCGGAACCCGCGAACGTTCTTTATCCGGAGTCCTACGCCGAGCGCGTCAGGGCGCTGAGCGCCACCGGACTGAAGATCGAGGTGCTTGGCGAAAAGGAGATGGCGGAACTGGGCATGCATTCGCTTCTGGGCGTGGGACAGGGCTCGCGCAAGGAATCAAAGCTTGTCGTCATGCAGTGGAATGGCGCCGCCGCCGACGCTCAGCCTGTGGCCTTCGTCGGCAAGGGCGTGACCTTCGACACCGGCGGCATCTCGATCAAGCCGGCCGAGGGCATGGAAGACATGAAGTGGGATATGGGCGGATCTGCCGCGGTCGTAGGCACCATGATTGCCCTGGCGACCCGCAAGGCGAAGGTCAACGCCGTCGGGATCATCGGTCTGGTCGAGAACATGCCGGACGGCAATGCCCAGCGTCCCGGCGACGTTGTCAAGGCCATGTCCGGCACGACGATCGAGGTTATCAACACCGATGCCGAAGGCCGCCTGGTGCTGGCCGACGCGCTCTGGTACTGTCAGGATCGTTTCAAGCCACAGTTCATGATTGATCTGGCGACGTTGACCGGCGCGATGATCATTGCCCTGGGTATGGATTATGCCGGTGTTTTCAGTAACAACGACGAACTTGCTGAGCGTTTGAGTGAGGCATCGAAGTCGGTGTCGGAAAACACCTGGCGGATGCCGCTGCCGGCGCAATACGAGAAGCAGATCGATTCCAAAATCGCCGACATTCGCAATATCGGTGGGCGTCCGGCGGGCTCGATCACCGCTGCCCTGTTCCTGCAGCGCTTCGTCAATAATGTGCCGTGGGCGCACCTCGACATTGCGCCGACGGCCTGGACCAACGAACAGCGTATCCCATCGGTGCCGGAAGGCGCCACCGGCTTCGGCGTGCGCACGCTCGACGCCCTGGTGGCGAAATATTACGAAGGCTAAAGGCGGATGACCGATATCTGGTTCTACCATCTGGAGCGTACATCGCTCGAGCAGGCGCTGCCGGAACTGCTCGAAAAGGTGATGAACCGGGGATGGCGGGCCTATGTCCATGGTCTTGAGGATGACACGATTGCCGGTCTAGACTCGCATCTTTGGAGTTACAATCCGTCATCCTTCCTGGCGCATGGACGAGAGGATGAGCCTTTCGCCGAACGCCAGCCGATTCTGCTGGGCAAGAGCGGACAACGCGTCAACGGCGCCCACGTCTATGTGTCGGTCAGCCCGGCCGACATCCCGGACCTTGGCGGCGCCGAGCGGGCGCTGATCGTTTTCGAGGACCGGAACGAGGCGCACCTGGCGTGGGCGCGCGCCCAATGGAAACGGTTGAAGGCGGAAGGGTTATCGCTGGCCTATTGGAAGCAGTCGGACACTGGACGTTGGGAGAAGATGCAATGATGCTGAAAAGGACAATTGCCCTGGGGCTTATCGCCGCCGGACTTTACGGCTGTGCCTCGGCACCCGAAGAGGCGCCACCCCAGCGTTCACAACAGCCCCCGGCCGTTGCGGTGCCGTCGCAGCCATCGGTCCCCGCGCCGAAACCTGTAACGCAGCCACGTGCCCCAGAGTATAAACCGCTCGCCAACGACACCTGCGGGGCGCAAGCCTTACAGAATCTGGTCGGCAAGCCGCGCACCGAAATTCCGGTGCCCCTCTATCCTGACAAGCGTCGCGTCGTCTGCTCGACCTGTATTGTGACACAGGAATTCCGTGCGGACCGCCAAACCATCGTCTTCGATACGGACACGGGACTCATCAAATCCGTTGCCTGCGGATAGAGCGGCATAATAACCGCCATCCCAGTGCTTTTGTCATGCCGCTTTAATCGCTTTGAGATGGCAGGACGGCTTGGCCAATGCTACCATGGGTAGCCCGGACGAGTCGTCCGGGCGAATCGCCGGATCAGCGTCGGCGGGTGAGGTTTCTCATGAAAGACCCGAATCTGTTGGAAGAGCCGGCGAAGACGGGAGTCGTCGGCGGTCTGGGGCGCACTGCGCATATTCTGCTGATCGACGACAGTCGGGGTGACGCCATGCTGGCGCGCAAGGCGCTCGGCGACAGTCGGATGCAGGCCGTGGTGACAATTGCGTCAACTGGCGAAATGGCGATGGATATTTTACGCCGTCAGGGCGAATATGTGCACTCTGTGTTACCGGATATTATCCTTCTGGATCTTAGACTTCCACGCATGAGCGGCATGGACGTCTTAAATCTCATAAAGGGCGATCCTCGCTTCAAGCATATACCGGTAATTGTGATGTCGGGTTCAGGTTCATTGGATACTATCATGACATGTTACCGGAGTTACGCGAACGCCTACCTGATCAAACCCGGAGACCTTACTCAGTACCGTACGGCCGTCGACATTATCGAACGTTTCTATCTGGAACTGGCGACATTGCCGGTGGCGGCCTATGACTGAGCGGCGGAGAAAAGAAATGCAGGAAACCAAGCAGGTCCTTGCGCAAGCGCAGGCCGACCCGGCAGAAGAATTTCGGGATTTCGCCTATATCGTGTCCCACGACCTTGCCGGACCGGTGCGGACGATCGTCGGTTTTTCCCAGTTGCTGACCGAAGACGCCAAGAAGTTGACCAACGAGGAAGACCGGCTGCACCTGGAGCTTATCCTCGAAAGCAGCCAGAAACTGAACGAGATGATCCAGGGGCTCCTGGCCTTCTCGCGGCTGAACACCGTGCCGCGCGCGCCGGAAATGGTGGACCTGGAAATCACGCTGGCACGCTGCCACATGGAATTGCAGCCCCTGATCGACGTCACCAAGGCGCAGTTGTCCTATCCTCGCATGCCGGAACTGGTAGCAGATCCGCGTCGGATGTTTTCACTGTTCTTCTACCTGATCGAGAATGCCATCAAGTTTCATAAGCCGGGCGTCGCGCCGGACATTCGAATCTTTGTCGATGAGCGTCCGACCGAGTGGGAATTCTGCGTTTCTGACAATGGCATTGGTATCGACGTCATGTTCTACGACGACGTCTTCCGTCCGCTGCGCAAGCTGCATACCGATGACGCGTTTCCGGGTGTCGGCATGGGGTTGACGCTGGCGCGCAAGATTGTCCTGCAACACGGCGGGGACATGCATATCGAAGCATCGCCATCGGGTGGGACGGCTGTGGTGTTTACGCTGGCGAAGGCGGGACCTGCGCGCGCGTAATATTACGGTGTTTGAGGCTTGAGTCTTAGACCAAAAGAAAAAGCCTGGCCTCTTGGGCCAGGCTTTTTCTTTTGGTATCAGAAGGTTTGTGGGGTGTAGGCCCCAAACCTCCTAAGTCAAGGTACAAACGTGACGCCCTTCTACGAAATCCTCGACGAACGCTTCCGCCATTGCATCCGCGCCAGCGCCCGCATCGAAAAGCTCTATGAAGGCTCACGCTGGGCGGAAGGCCCGGCATACTTTCCGGCCCATCGCGCACTGATCTGGAGCGACATTCCCAATGACCGCTTACTGCGCTGGGACGAGACAACGGGGCAGGTGGGGGTCTTCCGCAGTCCCGCCAATTACAGCAACGGCAACACTGTCGATCGCGGAGGCCGGCTAGTTACATGCGAACACGGGGGCCGCCGCGTCACCCGCACCGAACACGACGGCACGATTACCGTCATCACCGACCGCTATGACGGCAAACGCTACAACAGCCCCAACGACGTCGTGGTCAAATCGGACGGCACGATCTGGTTTACCGACCCGACCTATGGGATCGACACCGACTACGAAGGCCACAAGGCCGAGGCTGAACAGGACGGCAGCCACGTCTACCGCGTCGATCGGGACGGCAGCGTCACCCGCGTTAACGACACTTTCGTCCGTCCTAACGGTCTGGCGTTTTCGCCCGACGAAACGAAGCTCTATATCGTCGACAGTGGCCGCACCCACGTCAAGGACGGCCCGCGTCATATCCGGGTTTTCGACGTCAGCCCAAACGGCGGTTTGAGCGGCGGAGAGATTTTTGCCGACAACGGCAATTACGATGGCCTGCGCCTGGATACCGACGGCCGGGTGTGGACCAGCGCCACCGACTGCGTCCATTGCTACGAACCCGACGGTACGCTGCTGGGCAAGATCATGATCGGCGAGCCCGTGTCGAACGTCTGCTTCGGCGGCCCCAAGCGCAACCGCCTGTTCATCACCGCAACGACCAGCCTCTATTCGGTGATGCTGGCCGTCAACGGTGCGAAGACGTTCTGAGGCCCGATAAACGCCCTTAAGCCTTGAAGAA
>CAMLLA010000348.1 GCA_946480525.1 uncultured Asticcacaulis sp.
GGGTGAAGGCAGCGCAGGGCGAACATCGCCCCTATGGCGCCGCCAACGGCCAGGGACGCCGCGATGACAGGATCCGGTATGAAGTTGCACATCAGAAGACCGACCAGCGCCGATACCGTATTGCCGCCGACGACCGACCATGGCTGGGCCAAGGGCGAGGACGGGACGGCAAAAACCAGGACGGCGCTGGCCCCAAGAGGCGCAACCAGCCACGGCGACAGGCCCAGGCTTTGCGCGATCGCCAGGCTGATGAAGGCGGTGATGGCGATGCCGATGGCGCCGCCGAGCGCCGCGCGAATGCGCTCGCTGGTGCTGACGGCCATGGGGCGGGGCAGGAAGGCCTGAAAAGATAGAGACATGCGCTTTTCGCCCCGTAAGTCTGCGCGTTGGCCGCATGACTTTCTTACATAAGTCGTCGACGCGACTGGCTTAAATCGCCAGTCGCATCGTTTCAACCCTATTCACCGCGGTTGGCGTACCAATTGATGTTGCGTGTCAGCAGCATGACCGAAGCGATGACGACGAAGGCGGACACGGCGCCGACCAGCAGGGCATAATCTTCGAGCCGCATCAGGATGTAGATCAGGCCGTACAGAAGTGTGAAGGCGGCCAAAGCTGCAATGAATCGCCACAGGCTGGCGAAGATCAGGCCGGCATAGCCGGAGATCAGCAACACGGTGGCGGTTGCCGCGACCGCAAAGGCGGCGTCGAAGCCGATGCGTTCCGCGAATGACAGCAGCAAGAGATAGAAGGTGATCTGCGCCAAGCCGACCAGGATATATTGGGCCGGATGCAGTTCCTTCTTCGTCCGGCCGGTGCTTTCGAATACGAAATAGGTCAAAAAGACAAGACCGACGAAGAGCAGGGCATATTTCAGCGACCGGCCGACACTCTTGTACGGATTGGTGAGTTCGACGAAGCTGACGGAAACGGTGGATTTTCCCAGCGCGGAAAAGGTGCTGGCGTCCGTCACCGCGGGCAGGCCGCGCGCGATGAACGGAATTTTCCACTCGGCGCGGAACCCTTTGTCGAGGATGATCTCACCCTGATTGCGTGGCATGGTCGCGTCGCGCGGCAGGGCGCGGGTGACGGGCAGGAAGCCGCCGCCGAACGACGGTGCGTTCCAGTCGCCAGTAACGGTCGCATCGGTGGACTTGGCGAAAGCCAGGAAGGCAATCTCCTGGGCGCCGGTAAAGGTCATGCGCAGGCTGACATCGACAGGCCTATCGGGCGATATGGCGGCCGGCGCGGCAAACATGTCGAGATCGAACGCGCCGCCACGGTCTGCGCTGAAGCTCTGGCGGCCCGATTTGGCGGGCGCCAGTATGGTTTCCTTGCCGCCGAAGGTCGCGGCAATGTCGCTGCGGGCGCCCCGCGAGTCGCTGGCGCCGGTCAGCAGTTCCGCCTTGTCCCATTGCAGCACCGCACCGGCGGGGGCTTCGGCGGCGACCGCAGAGAAGTCGAAGTGGGCATCGAAGTTCATGTCGCTGGTATAGACCGGCACGCGAAACAGCGAGCGTGAGCGGACTTCGCTTTTTGTCCTGGCGGTCACCTTGCCCGTCGTGGGAAAGACAATCAACGCGCCGGACGTGCCTTCGACGATCGACCTGCGGCCCTGTCCGTCAACGACTTCGCGGCGTGGCACGACATAGGGCAGGTTGATGACCGGGCCCATGAAGGTTTGAGGGCCGCCGACCAGTCCGCCGATTTCCTTTGCGACCGTCTCCGCGCGATGCGTGCGTTCCAGCAGCAGGCCCCAGACGAGCAGGGCGGGTATCGCCATCAGCACGGCCAGCACGCACACGATGATCAGCTTCGTGCCCTTGGAGCGGTTGACGATGGGCCGCCTGGATGGCGTAGGGGGCGGCGCGTCAATATCAGGTGTCGAAATGGTGTCGTTCATATCATCCCCAGCAGAAAAAAGCGGCCGTTGCTGGCCGTGCCGGGAGGGTATGGCGAGATTGCGGCATAATTTTGAACAATGTTCAAAATTATGCTACGCTTCTTTGTGACGGACTTGCTTGTGAAAATGATCTCGTTCAAACGAGCGTGCCCACGACCCTGTCGACGCTTTTGGTTGCCAGGATATTGTTGCAACTGCGGCCTGCCGCTTGTCTATGAAGCGCCTGAAGCTTGCCGGATCGGTGTTGCTCGGGAAGGGAACTGTACGGCCTAGTGCTGGTCTGCCGGCAGGCGGACGATCAGGCCGTCAAGATTGTCCTTGACGATGATCTGGCACGACAGGCGCGACGTCGGCTGAAGCTCCTGGGCGAAGTCGAGCATCGACTCTTCCATGACCGATGCGGTGCCGGTCTTGTCGGTCCAGGCTTCGTCGACATAGACGTGGCAGGTGGCGCAGGCGCAGGCACCGCCGCAATCGGCATCGATGCCTGGGATGTTGTTCTTGACGGCGCCTTCCATGACGCTCTGGCCGACCTTGACCTCCAGCGTATGTTCTTTGCCATTATGTTCGATGTAGGTGATCTTGGGCATGTCGCGGTCTTTAAAAGGTTAGAGCCGAAGCATGGCTTCGGCTCTCTAAAACAGAAAGCAAAAATTTGCGCCGAGCCGTCTCTAGCAAATTTTTTCGATACCGGAAGGGGGCACATGGGGAAAACGCCGTTTCCCCCATGACTATTTTGCCGGCATCATCTTCTTGATTTCGGCGATGGCCTTGGCCGGGTTGAGACCCTTGGGGCAGACCTGCGCGCAGTTCATGATGGTGTGGCAACGATAGAGCTTGAAGGGGTCTTCCAGCGCTTCGAGGCGTTCCTTGGTATGCTCGTCGCGGCTGTCAGCCAGCCAGCGGTAAGACTGCAGCAGGGCCGCAGGGCCCAGATACTTGTCCTGGTTCCACCAGTAGCTGGGGCACGAGGTCGAGCAGCAGGCGCACAGGATGCACTCATAGAGGCCGTCCAGCTTGTCGCGGTTCTTCGGCGTCTGCAGGCGTTCTTTTTCCGGGTCCGGTGTCTTCGACTGCAGGTACGGTTCGATCGAGGCGTACTGGTTGTAGAAGCCCGTCAGGTCCGGCACCAGGTCCTTGACGACCGGCATGTGCGGCAGCGGCGCGACCGTGATGTCGCCCGAGAACTCGTCGTGGCCCTTGATGCAGGCCAGGGTGTTGCGGCCGCCGATATTCATGGCGCATGAGCCGCAGATGCCTTCGCGGCAGGACCGGCGGAACGACAGCGTCGAGTCGATCGTGTTCTTGATGTGGATCAGGCTGTCGAGCAGCATCGGGCCATGGTCGGCCGAATCCACCTCATAGGTGTCCCAGCTCGGGTTTTCGCCCGTGGCCGGATCGTAACGGTAGATCTTGTAGGTGCGCGTCGTCTTGGTCCGCTTGGCGGCCTTGTACGTCTTGCCTTTTTTGACCTTGGAATTCTTGGGGAGGGTTAACTCAACCATTTTAATAGACCCGTGCCTTGGGAGCTATGTACGCGATGTCGTTCGTCATCGTGTAGGTGTGGACCGGACGATAGTCGATGGTGGTCACGCCCGACTTCAGGTCGATCCAGGTCAGGGTGTGCTTCATCCATTCGTCGTCGTTACGGTTCGGGAAGTCTTCGCGGGCGTGGGCGCCGCGGCTTTCTTTCCGGTTCAGCGCCGAGTCGACGGTCACGACGGCCTGGCTGATCAGGTTGTCGTATTCCAGCGCTTCGACCAGGTCGGTGTTCCAGATCATGCCGCGATCCTTGATGCCGATATAATTCGATTCCTTGAAGATCTCGGTCAGGCTCCTGGAGCCCTGGGCCAGGGTCTCACCCGTACGGAAGACGGCGGCGTCGGCTTGCATGGCGGCCTGCATCTTGTCGCGCAGCACGGCGGTCGGTGTGCCGCCCGAAGCATTGCGGAAGCTGTCGAGGCGTTCGAGGTGCGCGTCGACGGCAGTCGAACCCAGCGTCTTGTGCGGCGTGTTGGGCTGGACCAGTTCCTTGGAGCGCAGTCCGGCAGCGCGGCCAAACACGACGAGGTCGATCAGCGAGTTCGAGCCCAGGCGGTTGGCGCCGTGAACCGACACGCAGGCCGCTTCGCCGACGGCCATCAGGCCCGGCACGACCGTGTCGGCATTGTCGCCCTTCTTGGTCAGGACTTCGCCGTGATAATTGGTCGGGATGCCGCCCATATTGTAGTGGACGGTCGGGATGACCGGGATCGGTTCCTTGGTCACATCGACGCCGGCGAAGATCTTGGCGCTTTCTGAGATGCCCGGCAAGCGCTTGTGCAGGATTTCCGGCGGCAGGTGGTCGAGGTGCAGGTGGATGTGGTCCTTCTTGGGACCGACACCGCGGCCTTCGCGGATTTCCATGGTCATCGAACGCGAGACGACGTCGCGCGAGGCGAGGTCCTTGGCCGA
>CAMLLA010000349.1 GCA_946480525.1 uncultured Asticcacaulis sp.
CAAGCAGGCGATTGACGCCTATGACCAAGTGGGCGGCAATATCATCGTCGTCGAGCCCGTCCCGCACGACCAGACGCACCAGTACGGCGTCGTCGCGCTCGAAAAGCAGGATGGCAGGCTGAACAAGATGACCGGCATGATCGAAAAGCCCGCCAAGGGCACGGCGCCATCGAACCTGATCGTTTCGGGCCGCTATATTCTTCAGCCTGAAATCTTCGAACTTCTGGCCAACCAGGAACGTGGCGCCGGGAACGAGATCCAGTTGACGGATTCGATGTTCCGCCTGATGGAAACCCAGAGCTTCCATGCCCTCGAATATGACGGCACCACCTATGACTGTGGCGATAAGATCGGCCTTTTGCGTGCCAATGTCGCCCTGGCCCTGAAACACCCTCAACTGGGCGCGGCGGCGCGCGAAGCCCTGCTGCCCTTCTTCCAAGCTTAAGGAAATCCGATGTCCCTGCTTCCCAAGGTCGGCGTCAAGCCGAACTCCTACGACTACGAAACCAACGCCGTCGTGGCGCCTACCGGCTTCCGCGAGTATGACGCGCGCTGGCTGTTCGGCGACGACCTGAACTATCTCGGCGTCCAGGCCCTGGGCTTAGGCCTTGGCACCTATATCCACGAAGTCGGCGTCAACCCGCGCATCGTCGTCGGCCACGACTTCCGCTCCTACTCGATCAACATCAAGAACGCCCTGATGCTGGGCCTGCAACAGGCCGGTTGTGAAGTGCTGGACATCGGCCTGGCCCTCTCGCCCATCGCCTATTTCGGCCAGTTCGACCTCGACGCCCCTTGCGTCGCCATGGTCACAGCTTCGCACAACGAAAACGGCTGGACCGGCGTCAAGATGGGCACGCACGCGCCCCTCACCTTCGGGCCTGAGGAAATCGGCCGCCTGAAGGAAATCGTCCTCGGCGGCCTGGGCGTCGAGCGTCCCGGCGGCACGATCAAGATGGTCGAAGGCGTCCAGAAGCGCTACGCCGACGAGATCGTCTCCAAGGTCAAGATCAAGCGTCCACTGAAGGTCATCTGCGCCTGCGGCAATGGCACGGCCGGTGCCTTTGCGCCCCAGGTCCTGCGCGACATGGGCGTCGAAGTCATCGAGATGGATTGCGAGCTCGACAACACCTTCCCCAAGTACAATCCGAACCCGGAAGATCACCACATGCTGTCCGAGATGGCCAAGGTGGTCAAGGAAACTGGCGCCGACCTGGCGCTGGGCTTCGACGGCGACGGCGACCGCTGCGGCGTCGTGGACGACACCGGCCAGGAAATCTTCGCCGACAAGATCGGCCTGATGCTGGCGCGCGACCTGTCGGAACAGTACAAGGACGCGACCTTCGTCGTGGACGTCAAGTCGACCGGCCTCTACGCCACCGACGAGGTCCTGAAAAAGAACGGCGCCAAAACCGTCTACTGGAAGACCGGCCACTCCTACATCAAGCGCAAGACCGCCGAACTGAAGGCGCTGGCGGGCTTTGAAAAGTCGGGCCACTTCTTTTTCAACAGCCCGCTTGGCCGCGGCTATGACGACGGCCTGGTCGCCGCCTCGTGGATCCTGGCCATGCTCGACCGCAATCCGGGCAAGAAGCTGTCGGAACTGAAGGACGCTCTGCCCGTCGCCTACACCTCGCTGACCATGTCGCCCCATTGCGGTGACCTGGTGAAGTATGAAGTGCTAGAGCGCATCGTGAAGGAATATGTCGACCTGGCAGCCAGCGGTGGCGAAATCCTCGGCCGCAAGATCAAGGAAGTCATCACCGTCAACGGCGCCCGCGTGCACCTGGAAGACGGTTCGTGGGTCCTGGTCCGCGCCTCTTCGAACAAGCCGGAGCTGGTGGTCGTGGTCGAAAGCCTTAACTCCGAAGACGACATGCGCGACCTGTTCCGCAAAGAAGTGAAGCCGCGTCTGGCCAAATACAGCGAGATCGGTTCGTACAATCAGGAAATCTAAGCCGTTTGGCTAAGATGGATATGCGAAAGGCCGGAGGAAACTCCGGCCTTTTCTGCATTCGAAATCACAATTCTTAACGTAGCCCGTAAATCCCCCTTCCGTCATTTGCTCCGCAAATGCCACCTTCCCCGTAAACGGGGAAGGAACATGCTATAGTCATTTTGCTCCCTTCCTTCCCCGTTTACGGGGAAGGTGGACGCGAAGCGGACGGAAGGGGGGACCTGATGTCATCCTGCTCTAATGTTTCGCGTTTTCGAGCGTTGTGTGACGGCCCTTGCCGCCCTTGAGATCGGCGTCGTGGGTGTGGTGGGAATCGGCCTCGCCGCCACCGCCCGAGACTTTCGAATGCATACGCCGGCCCGTATCCGGAGACGGCTTCTCGATTTTCAGCGGCGCCTTGGCGTTCTCATGTGAAGCGCCCGGGCCGCCCTGCCGGATCGAAGCCGGCGTCTTGGTTGAGGTCGACATGATTAGCGGTCCTGTTGATAGCCCTGGTGGGTCGTGTTGATCCTGGTATTCGCCTGCTGGCCGCGCTGGTCGGGATTGACCGCGCCGTGGGCGTGATTGCGATCGGCCGTGTGATCCCTGACGGTCTCGCCGGGACCGGCGTGGCTGAGATTATCGTGCGGGACCGGAGGTAACTTGCTCACGGTATGTCTCCTCTTTTCAGATTTGAACCCCTCCGCGCACAGAATGCCTGAAGGGCCGGTAAGAGGACAATTCGGAAGGGTCAGCGGCACATATGATAAAGGACAATTCCGCTGGTCGTTGCGACATTGAGGCTGTCGAAACCGCCGTGCATATCGATTCGCACCGTCGTGCAGGCGTCCATCAGGTCGCGCGTCAGGCCAGGCCCTTCGGCGCCGAATAGAAAGGCCGAGCGCATTTCCGGGACAACCTCGTCCAGGCGCATCTGCCCCGACGGGCTTAAACCGTAAGGCGCCAGGTCGTGCGTTTTCAGCGCCGAGGTCAGGTCGCCGACGCGATAGTGCGGCACCTGAAAGACGCCGCCAACGCTGACGCGGATGGCCTTGCGGTAAAGGGGATCGCAGCAAAGGGCATCAATCAGGACAGCATCGACGCCAAACGCCGCCGCATTGCGCATCAGCCCGCCCATATTATCGGTATTGGCAATGACCGACAGGGCAAGAACGCGCATACGCGGCTTCGCCAGAACGCCCCCAAGATCGGGCGGCGCGTAGCGCCCCAGCGCCAGATAACCGCGATGGATGGGAAAGCCGGCTATCTGGTCCATCAAGGACTGCGCGACCACATAGACCGGCGCCTCATCCGGGAGCGCCGAGATGTCGAGATTGCGCAGCCGCTCCGGCGTCGTCAGCACACTGACGGTCTGGCACAGCGGCGAGGCAAACAGGCGTTCCAGCACTACCTGCCCTTCCGCCATGAACAGGCCCTCGCGCCCGGTCAGGTCGCGGTCCTTCACATTCCTATAGAGCTCAAGACGCGGATCGTCCGCATCCGCAATATCAAACCGCACCTGACACCTCGCATCCGCAGACTGAATGCCTGTCCGTGCCGCATGGCACAAGGGCCGAGTCTCTCACAAGCTTGCCATCGGCCGGATTTTGCAATATTGTGATCACAATCTGTCAAGATGCCTTGCCGGTGCCTGGTCCCCCAGGCTGGCCGTCGACTTCAAGGAGCGTTGCAAATGCTCCGGCCGGTGTCATGATCCGTCATATCACAGCGAAAAGACGATTCTCATGCCGCTCGATAACTCCGCCAAGAACCAGATGAAATCCAAGAAGCGCAAGAAGCACAGCTTCTCCAAACGTGGCGTCGACACCGTCGAAGACGCCAAGGATTGGTTGCAAAGCCAGAATATCGAAGAGATCGAATGCCTGATCCCGGATCTGGCGGGCGTGGCGCGCGGCAAGATCATGCCGGCCAAGAAGTTCCTGACCTCGCCCTATATGAACCTGCCGCTGGCGGTCTTCTATCAGACCATTGCCGGGGATTATCCTGACCTCGAAGGCGTGGTCGGCACGGTCCAGTCCGACACCGACGTCTTCCTGAAGCCCGATTTCCGGACGCTCGCCGCCGTGCCATGGGCGCACGATCCGACAGCTCAGGTCATCCATGATGCCTTCCATCCTGACGGTCGCCCCGTCGAGGAAAGCCCGCGCCAGGTGCTGCGCCGCGTCCTCGGCTTCTATGAGGCCAAGGGTTGGAAGCCGATCATCGCGCCGGAGCTGGAATTCTATCTCGTCGAAAAGAACGTCGATCCGGACTATCCGCTTAAACCCCCGATCGGGCGTTCGGGTCGTCCGGAGACCGGCCGCCAGGGCTATTCGATCTCGGCGGTCAACGAGTTCGACGCCCTGTTCGAGGACATGTACGAATATTCGGAAAGCCAGGGGCTCGAGATCG
>CAMLLA010000350.1 GCA_946480525.1 uncultured Asticcacaulis sp.
GTGCGGGTTCTCCGACCGCAGGGCGGCGCGCAGATCGGCGTCCATCGTCGCGAGCGATGTCTTTTGGCCGGCGATGTAGACTTCACCTGGCCCCATGACGGAAATGAAGACCGGGTCCTTCCCCGGCTGTCCGCCGTCCGCCGGCGGCATGTCGATCTTGATCGCGGTCGTGGCGGTTGGGATCGACACCATGAAGATGATCAATAGCACCAGCATGATGTCGACGAACGGCGTGACATTGATCTCGGAGTTTTGTGCGACGGTATAGCGGCTTGCGCCCCCGCCACTGAGCCTTGCGCCCATAGGATGTTTCCTTTCCTGAATTAGAAACATGTTTTCTGCCGCGTCGGGTGCGGCAGGGGCAGCATGACACCGTTACGGACGCCTCGCAACAAGACACATCAAATCTATTGACGTTTGTGTCAAAAGTGATATCACTTTGATATAATTTCGGAGGGCTGACTCATGGAAGACAATAAACCTTTGAGCGCGCTGGTGGCGCAGGGCTGGGAGATCGTCAACTATTCCAGCTCAAGCGACCAGAGCGGATACATCACGCAGAACATTCTGCTTCGCCGCCAGAAACAGCACCGCATTCTGAGCATTCGGCCCAAGATGATGGGCAAGGGCTATGTGGTGAAGGAAATGGATGTCTGACATGGGAGAGCTTGCTATGAACGAAAGGACCATCAACCGGACGCAGGAGGTCGGGGACGTTGGAAGTGGTGGCGGCTTTTGGCTGCTCATGCCGCTGGTCACCATCGCGGTGGCCGTAGCCGCGCCTGTCCTGTGGGGCAAGCTCGGCATCCCGGTCACCCTTTTGATGGCGATTTCCACCCTGCTTATCCTGTGCGGCTTCTATGCCATACAGCCCAACCAGGCCGTCGCCATTATCCTGTTCGGCAATTACAAGGGGACCGACCGCACGACCGGTCTGCGCTGGGTGCCGTTCTGGTATGAACGCAAGAAGGTTAGCTTACGCGTCCGCAACGTCACCAGCGAAGCCCTGAAGGTCAACGATCAGCGCGGCAATCCAATCGAAATCGCCGCCAACGTCGTTTGGCGTGTACAGGATTCGGCGCGCGCCCTGTTCGACGTCGATGATTACACCGCCTTCGTCAATATCCAGATCGAGACGGCCTTGCGCGAAACGGCGCGGCAATACGCTTATGACCATGGCGAGGAGGGTGAGCCGACCTTACGCGACGACGCCGAAATCGTCGGCGCGCGCCTGAAGCGCGACCTGCAGACGCGGGTCGACGTGGCGGGCATCGCCATCGACGAGACGCACCTGATGCACCTGGCCTATGCGCCGGAAATCGCTGGTTCGATGCTGAAGCGCCAACAGGCCGAGGCCGTCATCGCCGCCCGTCAGAAGATCGTCGCCGGCGCCGTCGGCATGGTCGAGCAGGCGCTCGAGCAGTTGTCGAGCCGTGGCGTTGTCGACCTCGATGAAGAGCGCAAGGCGGCCATGGTGTCGAACCTGCTGGTCGTCCTGTGCGCCGACCGCGAGGCCCAGCCGGTTGTCAATACGGGCACGCTGTACGGCTGATGGCGTCGCCCGGCAAGAAGTCCTTCCTGCTCCGGGTGCCGCCCGAACTGATGGAGGCGGTCGAACGTCTGGCCGCTTCCGAACTGCGCTCGACCAATTCGCAACTGGAGGTGCTGATCCGCGAAGCCATGGCCAAGCGAGGGATCAGGGTCGAAGTCACCCGGCGAAGGCGCGATGAACCGGAAGAGTAGCTGTTAACGCATTTATCACGAAATAATCACGTGTTTGTGACATCGCCGTGAAAATGCCGTGATCGCAGCGCGACATGACGCGGCAGGCCGACTCGGCCTGTTTCGTCAAATGGGAGAGAGACCATGTCGCGTCGATATTCTGCGTTCGTTGCCCTGACTGTCCTGTGTGTTTTGATAAATCTGGCTGCCTGTCAGCCAAAGGCTGCCGAGGAGATGGCTTCGCATGAAGAGGCGCCGCCGGCTGAGGCTGTTGCCAACACAGGCGGGGGGCCCGCGCGTGTCGATCCGGCCAGCCTGCCGCAACTGGCCTATGATTACAGCTTCGATCTGAGTGCGCCGGACAGCAAGCTGAATGGCCTGATGGAGGGCCACCAGGAGGCCTGCACGGTCGCTGGTCCCGGGACCTGCCAGATATTATCGCTCGATACGGAAGCCGGCCGATCGGACGAAGCGGAGCGCCACACCCTGGTGATGCGGGCGACGCCGCAATGGATCAACCTTTTCCGTAAGACGCTGGCCAATGAACTGAAGGCGACTGGCGGCAGGATCGAGCATCAGTCGATCGCCACCGAAGACCTCAGCCTGTCGATTATCGACCGGGAGGCGCACATTAATAACCAGGTCGCACTGCGCGACAATCTTCAGGCGACGCTACGCACCCACAGGGGCAAGATGTCCGAGGTTGTCGACCTGAAGCAGGAACTGGCCGCGATCCAGTCGGACATCGACGCTGCCCGCACGGCGGTTGCCACGATGAAAAAGCGCGTGGCCATGTCGAAACTGACACTGACCTATACGACGGCAACCGCGTCGGCCTCGCGTGGCACCTGGGCGCCGCTGATGAACGCCTTCAGCGGCGTCGGCCCGAACTTCGTCTCCGTGCTGACTGTGATGGTGACGGTCTTCAGCTATCTGGCGCCGCTGGGGTTGGTCATCGTGCCGCTCGTCTGGTGGATCCGTCGCCAGCGCAAACCGGCGAAGGCGCGAGCGGCCGGCGAGATTACCGGATAGATCAGTTGTGATTGAATTCGATTGAAATTGACCTTTTGGGAATGGCGGCTATGAGTAGGCTTGCCATTCTCATGAAGGTCCGCACATGCCGTTTTCTCCTCCGCGCCGCACTGTTTTGTTGGGCAGCCTGGCGCTGCCGGTCCTGGCCGGTTGCGCTCACGTCGCTTCATCCGGCGTAACTCTGAAAACAGTGCGGGCGGCGGCACCATTCGACATGCCGTCGATCTCCGTCCCTGACTTTTCCCGCAGCCGCCGTTTCGTCATCACGGATTTTGGCGCTTCACAGGACGATCAGGCCAGGACCAGCGCTGCGATTGCCGCTGCCATAGCTGCCGCCAACGCCGCCGGATCGGGTGTCGTCATTGTTCCGGAAGGCGTCTGGCCGACCGGCAAGATACACCTTCGCAGCAACGTCAATCTGCACCTGGCCAAGGGGGCGACACTCCTGTTTTCCGACAGGCCGGAAGATTACCTGCCGGCGGTCCAGACGAGCTGGGAGGGCATCGAATGCCGGAACTATTCGCCGCTCATCTATGCCTTTGATTGCCAGAACATCGCCGTCACAGGGCCGGGCAAGCTTCAGGCGAAGCTGGATGTCTGGCGTGCATGGTATCAACGCCCCAAGCCGCACATGGACGCGCTGGTGGCCCTCTATCACATGGCTTATCAGAATGTGCCGGTCGCTGAGCGCAACATGGCTGTGGGAGAAAACCACCTGCGCCCGCATTTCATCCAGTTCAACCGCTGCCGCAACGTCCTGGTCGAGGATATCCGCATCGAAGACAGTCCGTTCTGGGTGCTGCATCCGTTTTTATGCCGGGATGTCGTCATCCGCCGCGTGACAATTCGTGCGCACGGCCACAATAATGACGGCGTCGATCCGGAGATGAGCCAGAACGTTCTGATCGAGGATTGCCACTTCGACCAGGGCGACGACGCGGTGTCGGTCAAGTCGGGCCGCGATATGGACGCCTGGCGGCTGAACACGCCGTCACGCAATGTCGTCGTCCGCAATTGCCGTATCAAAAACGGCCACCAGCTGATGGCGATCGGCAGCGAGCTGTCGGGCGGTGTCGAAAACGTCTTTGTCGACAATTGCCACTTTGTTGGCACCGGCAAGGGTGAGGACGGCTGGGCGGTTCCCATCAACAATCTGCTCTACGTCAAGACCAATGAGCGGCGCGGCGGCTTTGTCCGCAATATCCATATGTCAAACGTCAGCGCGACGAAGATCGCCGGTAGCGTGGTCAGCGTCGAGACCGATGTGCTGTACCAGTGGCGCACCCTGACGCCGACCTATGTGCGCAAACTGACGCCGATCAGGGGACTGAAGGTCTCCAATATCGACGTCCAGGAGGCAAGACACATCGCCTATATCAAGGCCGAGGCTGAAATACCGGTACAGGAGGTCCTGCTCAACAAGGTCAAGGTCCGCACGGTGGCGGAGGCGCCGGTGGTGACCGAGAACGTCAGTGGCTTCGTCTTCAACGCATGAAAAACCCCGGCAGGATGACCTGCCGGGGTTTTGAATTCCGTGATGCGGAAGCCCCTATTCCATGTCTTCGT
>CAMLLA010000351.1 GCA_946480525.1 uncultured Asticcacaulis sp.
GCAGGCTTAGCACCATATGCGGAAACGTCCCGGACTCAAAGGTAGCCGGTGTCAATTCAAGCTTAGCCAAGTTCTATCCCCCCGAACCGCCCCACGCGATACCGGAGTCATAGAATAACAACACGCACGCCAGCAAGCTGAATTTCCAGATATAACTTGCTAGCGCTCGACCAGAGCGTCCAGTTCCTGCTCGAGCTGATTGATGGTGAACGGCTTTGAAATCAGGTGGGTGCCGGTGTCGAGCACGCCGTTGTGTACGATGGCGTTTTGCGTGTAGCCGGTCATGTACAGGATTCGCACCGAAGGTTTGCGTTTATGCACCGCATCGGCCAGCTCCCGGCCGCTGCGTCCCGGCATGACGACATCGGTCAGCAGAATATCTATGCCGGCTGTATCGTCGAACACCTTGAGCGCCTGGTCGGCATCCGGCGCACTCAGCACTTCGTAGCCGAGCTCGGCTAGGGCCGATGCAGCGAAATCGCGCACGCCGGCTTCGTCATCGACGACCAGCACAGTCTGGCTGCGGCGGTCGTGCTGGGCGGTGCGAACCGGCTCAGGGGGCGCGGCTGCGGTTACCGTTTCCTTGCTGCGCGGCAGGTACAGCTTGATAGTCGTACCATGGCCGACTTCGCTGTGGATGCTGATGTGGCCGCCCGACTGTTTGACAAAGCCATGGACCTGGCTGAGACCCAGGCCGGTGCCAAGGCCCGCCGGCTTGGTGGTAAAGAACGGCTCAAACACCCGCTCCAGCAGTTCCGGTGCAATGCCGCTGCCCGTATCGGTGACGGCGATCAGGACATATTGGCCCGGCGCCACCTCGTCCTGTGTTTCGGCATAGTCCTGGTCGAGGTAGGCGTTGGAGGTTTCAATCGTCAGCCGGCCACCCGCCGGCATGGCGTCGCGGGAATTGACAGCCAGGTTGACGATGGCGGTTTCCAGCTGGCCGGCGTCGACATGCGCCTGCCACAGGCCCGCAGCCCGCGCGGTTTCGATGGTAATGGTTTCACCGAGCGTCCGGGCCAGAAGCTCGGACATGTCCGCCACCGACCGCCCGACATCGGTCGTCTTGGGGTCCAGGGGCTGGCGGCGGGAAAAGGCCAGCAGGCGCTGGGTCAGGGTGGCGGCGCGTTTTGCTGCATCCTGAGATCCCGCAACAAAGCGCAGCATCTTTGGATCAGCATCGGGATAACGGCGGACGAAGAGGTCGAGATTACCGATGATGACGGCCAGCATGTTGTTGAAATCGTGTGCGATTCCACCGGTAAGCCGGCCAACCGCCTCCATCTTCTGACTTTGCCGCAGTGCGGCTTCCGCGCGTTCGCGCTCCGTCATCTCGGCCTTCAGACGTGTATTGCCGCGTGCCAGTGCCCTGGCGTCGAACGCCATGACGGCCAGCATCAGCGACGCCATCAGGACCAGCAGGGCCGCGCCGCCGTATCGGGCGAAACGCGCGCCTACCCCTTCCGTCTTGACGCGAAAATAGACGGTGCCGAGCGGCACGCCGTTTTCCGCGACCGGCTCGCGCACGGCGATAACATCCTGTGGCGTCTGGGCATCCAGCTGTGCAAGCTGGCTCGGCACATCTTCGTTGCCGTAATGCGCCACCAGCCGCCCAGCCTCGTCGAAAACCGCCACGACCTCGATGTCGGGATTGGCCCGCAGCGCCGTCGTATAGCGGCCGACCTCATTGATCTCGTCGAAAGCGAGCGCAGCCGTGACCGAATCGGCCAGCACCCGCGCCTGAACGGTGGCGGCCTGACGTATCTGGGTCTGGTGACGCGACTCGGTGTAGACGGCCAGCGCTATGCTGGTACCGATCAGCAGCAGCAGGCTGAGGCCGACGATAAGGCTTCGATGACGCGACAACAGGGACAGGATGGCGTTCATGGCCGCACCTTCGTCGAATTTACCGACAAGGCAAGGCTGAGAAGCTTCGAGCTGACCGTCAGGCCGTTGGCTTCGGCGGCGGCCTGGTCGATACGGAAGCGGACCTTGCCCTGGTGCAGGGTAAAATCGACCATCCCCGCTGTCGGGCTGCCATCGGTCACGGTCAGGATCGGATGGCCTTCGGCGGCGCGCAGGGTGGCGGCGACCTGGCGGGCGGATCCACCGGCATAGGCGACGTCGCAGGCGGCCGGTGCTTCAAGGGCCTCCAGTCGCGTGATGGTAAAGGGGCGGCCATCATAGGCCTGTCCAGTAACGGCGCGATCCAGCACCGGTCCAAAGGGGTCCGGTCCGACTATGCAGATGGTCAGGGGGCGAGCCGCATCGACGGCCGGCCACTCCACAAAAGGCACCAGTTTGTAGAGGTAGGTCGCCTTGACCGCCGTTGCGAGTTGCGACGGCTGGGCATGAACCGGCACCGTGGCGGACAGGGCTACGGCCATCGCCAGCCATATGCGGCGCGCCGCCATTGTCAGAACCCGTAACGCAGCGAAGCGAACACTGACCGGCCAAGATAGCGCGGTGCTGCAGCGGATGGGTCGTAGACCTCCAGATGACGCGGATTGAGCAGGTTCACACCGTTGACCGACAGTTCAAGCTTGTCCCGGATGCGCCAGCCGACGCGCAGGTTTAGTTCAGTATAGCCGGGTACCGGCGCGCTGTCGATTTCCCCGACCGAACGCAGCCAGGCGTCGAGCTCTACTGCGTCCGTGATGTTCCATTCCGATCGGATCTGGGCCTGGTAGGACGGGTCCTGGCCGAACCGGGTGCCATAGGCGTCGAAGGTGTAGCCCGGCTTCAGTTCGAAGTCCTTGTGCAGCAGGTTGAAGCCCGCACTGATCCGCCAGCCCGGCGCCATCTCATAGCGTGTCCAGCCTTCCAGGCCATAGGTCGTCCCCCTGGCGCCGTTTTCGATTTTGAGCGGCAGGACGGTTACCGGCGTGATGCCGGCGGTGCGCAGATCGTCATAGACATTGTAGAAGGCCGATAACGAATAGGACATGCGCTCCATCGGCTGCGCGCGCCATCCGGCCTCAAGGGCCGTCAGGGTCTCGGAGCTATAGTCGGGGGACTGGACAAGGACGCCGGTCGCCTCCAGTTCCCGCTCGATACGGTTCGGCGTGCGCACCGCGCGTGATACGGCCGCCCAAGCCATGCTGCGGCTATCGGGCTGCCAGGCAAGCCGGATATTGGGCAGCCAGTCCAGGCCGGAATAGGAATTGTATTCCGCCTTAAGGCCCAGGGTCAGCTTGACATTCGGCTTCAGCGCGATGTCGTCCTGAACGAAGATTGAGCCCAGCGCGATGGTCGTCTTCGGTTCAGCAAAATGGAAGATGTTGTAGGAATTGAAGTCTTCCCACCAGTTGCGCAGGTCGCCGCCCCAGACGATGCTATGCCGGCCACGACGCGCCAGGGTGTGCTGGATGTCGACGTTCAGTGTATAGCGGCTTTCGTCCAGGCTGGGGTCGCTGCGTTCATCGTGATCGAAATAGCCGTTGACCGCGACCATCGAGCCGTCTTCCAGGCTGCGTTTCCAGCCGGCGTTCAGATCGTAGCCGCTGTAATTGCCGCCGCCATCCTTGACGGTATTGCCGTAGGCATTGCCTTTAATCGTCCAGCTGGAGACGTCATTGGCGCTGTCGATGCGAAAGCCGCCGTGGCCGCCGTCTACGGCGTCGGTAGGCGCGCCGGCGGTTACGGCGTGAGTTTCGCCGACACGGAAGCCATCGGCAAAGATGCGATAGGTCGTGGTCTCATTCAGCCGACCGCCATACCCCAGGGTGAGCTGGCGTTTGTAGACGCCGACGGCTGCACGGGCGACGAAGCCCTTAGCGCCGTTGGCATCCTTGGTGATGATATTGATGACACCATTGACCGCATTGGCGCCCCACAATGTGCCGCCCGGACCGCTGATGACCTCGATGCGCTCGATGTTGTCGGGCGCCACATTGACCTGGGGCCACAGCACGCCGGAGCCGATGGGTTCGTAGACGCTGCGGCCATCGATCAGGACCAGCAGCTTGTTCGCGGTTTCCGGGGAGTTGAAGCCCCGCGCCGTTACCGTCCAGCTATAGGCATTGATGCGCGCCACTTCGAGGTTGGGCGCCAGTCGCAGCAGTTCCGGCAGGCTGGTGACGCCCGACCGCCGGATGTCTTCCTGCGTGATGACATATGCCGCGGCAGGCGCTTCGCTAAGGGCTTCGGGCCGCTTGGAGACAGAGGTTATCTCGAGATTGGCGAGATCCTCGATAGACATGTTGCGCAAATCTTCGACGGACGGCCCCGCGACATCGGCACATACGTGCGTCGCACTCAATCCGGCGAAGGCGATAGCCACGGCTGCCCCGCAGCGAAGGTTCG
>CAMLLA010000352.1 GCA_946480525.1 uncultured Asticcacaulis sp.
ACGCACCGGTCCTGCATCTGTTGCCGCACTGGAACTGGCAAGGCCGCGAGGGCCAGGACATCCCTGTCTGGGTCTACTCCAACCTCGACGCGGTCGAACTGTTCCTCAACGGCAAGAGCCTTGGCCGCAAGACCATGGCGAAGGACAGCCACCTTGAGTGGCAGGTGCCTTTCACACCGGGCGTCCTGACAGCCTTTGGCGAAACGAAGGGCAAGGTGGTCATGAAAACCGAGCGGCGCACGGCCGGACCGGTCGCGCGCCTGGCGCTTACCGCCGACCGTACCTCATTGGCGAACGACGGCCAGGACGCGGCGCTGCTGCGTGTCGAGGCAGTCGACAAGGACGGCATCCCCGTCCCGAAGGCCGACAACCTCATCCACTTCGATTGCGACGGTCCCGCGACGATCATCGGCGTCGGCAACGGCAATCCGACCAGCCTGGAAGCCGACCGCGCCTCTTCCCGCCGCCTGTTCAACGGGCTGGCCCAGGGCGTGCTGCAATCACGCCGTGAACACTTCGGCGCCTGTCGCGTGACGGTATGGAGTGAAGGCGTTCCACCGGCATCCCTGACGATTCGTATTCGGGCGTAACCGGGTCAAAACTGTGGTGTTTCAGTTACAGGGATGGAAAACCTGTGGCGAAGCCATTTCAAAGCGACGGATTTCAAAGTCCACAAAATCTTTAAAAATCAATGTATTAAATTTCAACCCACTCTTTTGACAACGATTGAAATCAAAAGATCAAATCGTTTTGAAATGAAAATATCATATTTGATATTTCGTGGAATTGACATTCCGTAACATCGCTTTTACTCTCGGACCTGTCGCCGGGAGCCTTTGGAACTGCCTTTTTGTTCTGAGTCCTAGACGGCCAAAAACAGATAACTGCAGACTCAGGGGCCAGTATGAACTTCCGCAGATTTCCGGCGAAAGAATGACGTGCCTGAATGCCGCATCGAAGACCGGACCGGCCACACGTCCAGCCTTCGCATGATCGGCCTCGCGGTCCGCAAGCCGCTGAAAATTGGTCGGCCAATTTTTCAGGGTTGAACAATTGGATACGGCCAACGGCGCTTCGGACCTGCCGCGACACACCTCCCGGACGGGCGGACGGGAACAACATCACAGGAGAAACACAATGATAAAAGGCACATCTATCGGCAGGACGGGGTTCAAATATGCTCTGCTGGGCGCCACCATTCTGACCGGCATTGCCAGTGCGGCCTATGCACAGGACGCGGCGCCGGCAGCACCGCCGGCGGACGACGTCGTCGTCGTTACCGGCTTCAAGAAGAGCTACGCCGACGCCGTCAAGGCCAAACGCACCAATATCGAAATCAGCGACGGCATTTCTTCGGACGGCCTGGGCCGTTTCCCCGACCTGAACGTCGGTGAAGCGCTGCAGCGCATTCCGGGCATCCAGATCAACCGCGAAGCCGAAGGCCGTAACGCCACGATCGGTCTGCGCGGCATGCCCGGCTACTACGCCCGCACGACCCTGAACGGCCAGGCCTTTGCCGAACCTCCGTACGTGACGACCACTGGCGGCGCCGACGGCACTCCGCTGGGCGCGTTCAACTCGGACATCTTTACGGCGTTCTCGATCCAGAAGTCGCCGATGGCCAACTCCCAGTCAGGCGGCCTGTCGGGCAATATCGACATGCAGATTTCCCCGGCGCTGGGCCGCAGGGACGGTGGCTTCGCCAAGGTCGCCTACGAGTACAACACCAACGGCAAGCTCGGCGCGCCGGCTTACACAATCGGCTACAACAAGCACATCAACAGCGATTTCGCTGTCTTCGGAACCTATGCCTACCGCAAGGAAAACTTCCGCCGCGATACCCTGCGCTACAACGGCTATAACCGCCTGACCCTGGCGCAGAGCAAGCTGACGGCGCAACAGTTCGCCGACGCTTACGGCGCCTATTACGGCACGACCGCCAGCTCCACGACCTTTACTCTGGCCCAGGCGCTCGGCTCGAACCCCTATACCGCGCCGTCGAATGTCGGCAGCCAGTCGCAGAACGGCATCTGGGCGCTGGGCCTCATGCGCCAGTACACGCGGATGAACGTCGGTACGCTGCAGTCGGCGTCCGCCGGCGCCGAATGGAAGGTCAATGACAACCTGAAGTTCGGGGTTACGGCCTATCATAGCGACCGCGACCTGCCCGACACCGTGCAATACTTCCTCCTGAACGACCCGTTCGGCACGGCCACGGTCGAGCCGCTCACTACGCCGGTCGTCATGAGCAACGGTTTCGCCGTCGTCCAGCGCACCCGCAACACCAACTTCGACGCCAAGACTTCGACGCGCCTGTTCTCGCAGAAGCAGGCTGCCGATGGCCTGTTCCTGAACGGCGAATGGAAAGACGAAAAGTGGCGCTTCTCCGGCGTCATCGCCGCGACCAAGTCTTCGAACTATTCCGAAGAAACGGAAATGGATCTCCGCACCGTCACCCTGGGCGGCACGGCCAGCAACGGCCTGGTGGAAATCATGGACACCGGTCTGGGCGAACTGGACGATTACTTCCAGTCTGTGACGCCTGGCCCTCAGAACATCATGCCTGTCATGCCGTTCCGTGCTGCTGCAAACTCTGCCGGCTTCGTGGCCGGCTACTGGAACTGGGCGCCGAACCAGCCGGACAACCTGTTCACTTCGGATGGCAGGTATCTCCTGCACGTCGGCGGCACGCACCAATACGCTGAAAAGGCTGTCAACTCGGTGCAGTTCGACGTCGAACGCCAGGTCGATTTCGGTCCGATCACCAGCATCCAGGCTGGTGTCCGTTCGGAAAGCAACGAATACGAGAAGCACGGCGTCCGCAACATGGCGTACGGCATTCAGACGCAGAACATCACGGCGTCGATGCTGATCCGGGCGCCTTCGGTCGACGACTTCATGGAGGGCAAGGCGCCGATCAACAAGGATTGGTACACGATCGATCCCATTCCGTTCATGAATGCCATCCGTCCTGTCACCGAATACAACAACGGTGGTCTTTCGGACCTGGGCTTCAACATCTTCTATGCGGATGGCGGCTTCGCGAACAACAACTACAAGGTCACGAACCAGCTGGCGGAAGCCTATATCCAGGCCAAGTTCGACACTGAGGTTTGGGGCCGTCGGGTCCGGGGTAATTTCGGCGTTCGTTCGGAATCCACGGATTACGAAGTCACGACGCTCGACCGTACCGCAAGGACGACCAGCAATGGCGGCGTCGGCGCGCGTTCGGACTACACCTGGCACACGTTCAACAACAAATACAGCCACATCCTGCCCTCCGCCATTGCGGTGGTGGACGTGATCGATAATCTGGTGTTCCGCACCGCCTACTATAAGACCTACGTCCGCCCCGATCCGCAATCCAGCAGCCCGATCCGCAGCTACGGCTACTCGAACAGCACGGAATCGACGCTCACCCAAACCATCACGAACGTGAACATCAACCTGGCGAACGGTCAGCTGAAGCCCTACACGGCCGACAACTTTGACCTGTCGCTGGAATGGTACAACCGTCCGAATGGCCTGGTTTCGTTCGCCTACTTCAAGAAGAAGCTGTCCAACCGCGTCGCTCCCATTGCCGATCCGGCCATCCTTTGCCCGGCGGACGGCAGCGACTGGGGTTACGGCGCCCTGACCTGGAACGGTACCTATTGCAGCGCACCGACGGCGAACGATGTCGTCAACGGCATTCCCAATTCCTACCGGATCTTCGCCTCGGGCCAGCAGAATATCGACCTGCCGACCTATGTCAGCGGTATCGAGTTCAACGTTCAGCAGAACTTCGACTTCCTGCCCGGCTTCTGGAAGAACTTCGGCGGATCGTTCAACTACGCCTTCACCCAGGCAAAGCAGACGGGTGGCCTGGCGGCTCCGTTCCCCGGTATTTCCAAGCACGCCGCCAATGCGATCCTGTTCTACGAAACGACCAAGTTCGGCATCCGTGGCGTCTATAACTGGCGCTCCGAATACAACCTCGACGGCTCGGGCACGTCCTACGGCCTTGCCCGTAACGCCGCCGCCCGTGGTCAGCTCGACCTGTCTGCGTCGTACAACATCAACGACCGCGTAACGATCGCGATCGACGCCTACAACCTGACCAACTCCTTCCGTAAGGAGTATCAGGGCGACGAGCGCATGATCCGTCAAATCGACTACGACGGTCAGACCTTCACCGCCAGCGTCAAGGCCACCTTCTAGGAGGCCAGAATGGATAGCCGGAGCAAAAGCCCCGGCTATCCAAGACCTTAGTACCCGCGTATCTCCTACCGATCCAAACTCATCCCGCAGCCTGGC
>CAMLLA010000353.1 GCA_946480525.1 uncultured Asticcacaulis sp.
CCCATGTGGATGCGCCCGGACGGATAAGGGAACATCTCAAGCACGTAGTATTTCGGCTTGGACGGGTCGGTCTGGGTAAGAAAGACCTGGGCATCGTCCCAACGCTGGCGTTGTTTCGGTTCGGTCTCTTTGGGATTGTAGCGGGCCATGGCTCTGCGAACTTAAGGAAAATATGGCCTGCTTATAAGGTGGTGTGGGGGGCGGCGCTATAGAAAATATATGGCTAAACTGCCTCCAGCCGGAACCATGGATCGCGGTCGGGCACGGTCGCCAGCCGGAAGACCGGCAGGACGGGCCGTTTGTCCTCCGGCACGATGCGATAGTGCGATAAAAGACTGGCCAGGATGATCTGGGCTTCAACCATGGCAAAGCCCGCGCCGATGCAGATGCGGCCGCCGCCACCGAAGGGCAGGTAGGTGTCCATGCTGGTCCAGGGTGACGGGATGCCGTCAAAGCGTGACGGTTTAAAAGCCGTCGGATCGTCCCAATACTTGCGGTGGCGGTGAATGATCCACGGGCTGATCCAGACATCGGTGCCTGCCTTGACGTCGTGACCCATGATGACGTCGTCGTTGATGGCCTCGCGCACGACATAGGCGACCGGCGGATAGAGCCGGAGCGCCTCCAGAAGCGCATTCCGCAAGCGCGGCCAGTTTTTGATGTCGTCCATGGTGGTGATGCGCTCGACCGGAAAGGCGCGGACCTCATCGCGGATGCGCTCCTGTTCGACGCTATCGAGGCTGAGCAGATAGGTCGCCCAGAACAACAGGCGCGAGGTTGTCTCAAAACCCGCCGCCAGCAAGGTTGCGCACTGGTCACGGATTTCGGTGTCGTCGATCGCTAGGCCAGTTTGCGGATCGCGTGCCGCCAGCAAGAGATCGAGCAGGTCACCGCGTTTGTGTTGGTTGTCGGAGCCCGAGGTCTTGCGGTCGGCGATCACTTCATCGACCACAGCGCGCCATTCTTTTTGGAAGCGGCGGCGACCGCCCATGGCCCAACCGAAATGCTCTTCGGTCCGGGCGATGGCGTCAAGCACGGTCGGCC
The DNA here is from genome assembly GCA_946480525.1 of uncultured Asticcacaulis sp. The sequence continues at coordinate 1,045 of CAMLLA010000353.1, forward strand.
GGCCGGCGCCCTCCAGATACTGACGCGCCAGCTGCGGGATACGGGCGCGGGTGTCGTCAGCCGGCAGGGAAAACAAGGCTTTCAAGACAGCATCAAGCGCAGAGCGGTGAAACACTTCGGTGAATCGCACGCGTGGCAGGTTCTGCAGACGTTTCACCATCTCTCCGCCGGCGGACTGGAAATGCGGGATCAGGTCGCTGATGGCGGCGGGACTGAAGACCGGCGCCAGCATGCGTCTCTGCCGACGCCACACCTGGCCTTCGGACAGAAACAGGCCATTGCCCATGACCGGGCGGAACAAACGCGCCTGGACGATCGGGCGCAAATAGTTGTCCATATTGGTTTTCAGGACGTGGTTGATGCCTTCGGGATCGGCCACCGCCACCGTATCGACACCCAGGGCGCGTGCCCGGCCGAAGGTCAGCCGGAACGAATCTTCCGAATAGATCGTCAGCGGATTTATGAAGAATTGCGGTACCCACCGCCAACTGGGCAGCGGCTTCTTGTGAACCGGGTGGGCGGGCGGAACGACGGGCGCAAGGGTATCCATAAGGCATCTCCTGGCCTTGATATCCGCCTGTCCGCTGGCGTGATCAAGTCCCCTGCGGCAAAAGGTGACACTAAGGTTTTTGGCGTATTCATCGCGGCTTAATCCTGCGGCCACAAACCGGAATTTTACGTCTTTTTCGCGCCCTTGAATTGCCGGGGAGGGGCTTTAATGGTCTATCACACAAAAAAGGAATGACCATGCTGACCCGCCGCCTGCTTTTGACGACTCTTGCCGCCGCTTGTGTGGCCGCGGCTTCGCCCGCTCTCGCCCAGTCGGGCAAGAACAATTTCAACAGCTACATAACGCCGCCGAAGTTCAATGCCGCCGATCAGGCGCGCATCACCAAGGCGACGAATTATCTGCAAGGGCTGCGTACGGCTCAGGGCCGCTTCGAACAGACTGATTTCCGCGGCCGTAAGACCCAGGGCGCCTGGTTCCTGGCACGGCCGGGCAAGATTCGTTTCGAATATGACGCGCCGTCGTCTCTGCTTATCGTATCGGATGGCCGTCAGGTGAAGATGTGGGACCCGCGCCTGAAGTCTTTCGATGCCTATCCGCTCGATGAAACGCCCTTGTCGCTGTTCCTGTCGAAACAGATCCGCTTCGATCAGGGCGTCGTTGTTACCGCTGTGTCGTCAAGCCCGACAGGTTTTACGCTGAAGGCGCGCGATCGCCGTAAACAGGTCGAGGGCTCGATCTCGCTGAATTTTGCACAGAATGCCAATGGTGCCCTGACACTCAAGGACTGGGTCATTATCGACGCACAGGGCCGTTCGACAACGGTACGTCTGGTCAGCCTGACCGCTGATTCGCCGCTAAAGCCGGAATTGTTTGTGCTCAATAAGCCTCAGTTAAAAAAATAATGCGAATATGACATTAACCATTGCGCTTTTTTCGGAATGGTGTCATTATTCACACATAGAAGGACTACGGCGGTAGACTTTCTGGACGTGCGTTTTCCCTTTTTTCTCTTCGTGTTATGTGCCAAAATCTGGCCCGGTCCGCGCCCTCGGACCGGGTCTTTTTTGTTTGGCTTCAGTGGCTTGCCCGCAGACGCCCCAATCTTCCGGACATCATGCGCTTCTCACTTGTTACCTGGAACATCAATTCCGTGCGTCTGCGCATGGAGCAGGTTGCCAAATTCCTGTCACTCGCCTCGCCGGATATGATTTGCCTCCAGGAAATCAAGTGTCAGGAGTCCGAGTTCCCCTACGAAGCGTTTGTTGAGGCAGGTTTTCCTCATATCCTTGTTATGGGTCAGAAAGGCTGGCACGGCGTCGCCCTGGCGTCAAAAGTGCCGTTTGAAACGGTCGGATCGCCGCCCTTCTGCCGGCGCGGCGAGGCGCGCTCACAGGCCGTCCGGGTGCACGGCGTCGAAATCTGGAACTTCTATATCCCCGCCGGGGGCGATGTGCCGGACCGTTTGAGCAATGACAAGTTCGACCACAAGCTGGAATTCTATGAGCGGATGGGCGAGCACCTGTTCAAACGCTCAAAGGATCATCCGTTGTTGATCTGCGGCGACCTGAACATCGCGCCGGGCGAATTCGACGTCTGGAGCCATCGCCAGATGCTGCGCGTCGTCAGCCATACCCCGGCGGAGATCGAGGCCTTTGGCGCCTTCATGGACGCCGGGCAACTGCATGATCCTTTCCGCGTCGCCTATCCCGATCCGCAGAAGATCTTCACCTGGTGGAGCTACCGCGCCGCCGATTTCCGCAAGAGCAATCGCGGCTTGAGGCTCGATCACGTGCTGCTTAATCCTGGCCTGATGCACAGGATCCAAGGTCCGATCGAAGCGAAGATCCACGACACGATCCGCGAATGGGACCGGCCTTCGGACCATGCGCCCATCCAGGTAACCTTCGAGATTTAAATGACCGAATTGATTGAAAGCCGACTGCCGGCAGACGTCCTGGCCAAGGCAGACCTTCGCCATAACGAATATGCCTGGCGGGTTTACGACCTGCCCGAGGTCATCGCGGCGGCAAAGGGCTTGAACCTGCTCAACCTCGGTGGCCAGTTGCAGCTGCGGACGGCGGAAGCGATCGGCGAAGTCTACTGGGTCGCCGTCGATCCGTGCCAGAATGTCCCGGAGGATTTGCCTTGGGATGTGCGTGTCCGGATGGCGGCGGATTTCTCGCTGCGTGACCTGGCTGAGATTCAGGCTGAATTCGATTTCTTGCAGGAACTGCGCGACGCCTTTCCGGAGCCGGTTGAAAAGCTCCTGGCCGCTGGCGGCAAACTGGAAGACGCCTTATGGTTTGCCTGGTATGTGGATGCAGACGGCTAAAATGATCAGATCCAATTAGCTTTGAAATGTAATGGCTAATTCCTTCCCGGTGAACGGGGAAGGAAGAACTTATTACAAAGAACAAAAAGCCGGAGCTTGGACTCCGGCTTCCATCTTAGAACTGCAACCAGTACCCGCCGGTATACGTCCCCAGCAGACGGGCATTCGCGAATTCAAGATAAAATCTGAAAACGGGCGCTGATCCGGGTCAGCTCAAATCTCTAAACGCCTCTTTCGTAGCCATCGTATTCCGCGCCATATCTGACGGCAATTTCTTCGAGCTTGTTATCCAGGAACATTATTTCCAAGGACGTTAAAAACCTTGATGTCAATACAAGCCACTGATCGTCGGAGGCTCGTGATACAATCTTGAAACCCTTGGTTTTCAGATA
>CAMLLA010000354.1 GCA_946480525.1 uncultured Asticcacaulis sp.
GAAAGGTGTGCGCTTTCCAGGCGCGTGCCCATGCCGGACAAGCTTTTGGCGCGCCGTTGGCTGCTGTCGGGGATGGTGAGGGAGCATTTGAGCTTTTTTAAAATTCGTCTATGTAGCTTCGGCATCCGGAGCGGCAGCGACTCGCGGAATCGGCGCTTCTGAAGACCTTCCCTGGGGAAGTCGTCTTCATGGGGCGTTTTGGTATTGAATGAGGTGGCAAAGGTGAGCGAGGCATCGCACAATTCCGTCACGACCGGGGAAGACCCCAGCCGTCGTGACTTTATATACATCGCGGCCGGCGCCGGCGCCGCGGGAGCCGCCGGTATGGCGCTCATCCCGCTGATCGGCCAGATGAACCCGGCTGCCGACACCCTGGCTCTGGCCTCCATTGAATACGACCTGTCCAAGGTCACCGAAGGCATGCAGGCAGTCGTCAAGTGGCGCGGCAAGCCTCTGTTCGTCCGTCACCGCACGCCTGCCGAGATCAAGGCCGCGCAGACCGCCGACGTCACGGGCATGCGCGATCCGCAGACCGACGCCGAGCGAGTCAAGGAAGGCAAGGAACAGTATCTTGTCGTCATCGGCGTCTGCACCCACCTGGGCTGCGTGCCGAACTTCGGCGGCGGTGAGTTCAATGGCTGGTTCTGCCCGTGCCACGGTTCGGACTACGACACGTCGGGCCGTATCCGCAGCGGCCCCGCGCCCCTGAACCTTGAGGTGCCTCAGTACGAGTTCCTCAGCGATACCAAGATCAAGGTCGGTTAAGGGAGAGCCACATGAGTGACCATCAATCGACCTACCAGCCCAAGACGGGCATCGAAAAGTGGCTGGACTCGCGTCTGCCCATCGTCCGTCTGGCCTATGACAGCTTCATCGACTATCCGACGCCCAAGAACCTGAACTACTGGTGGACGTTCGGCGCCATCCTGTCGCTGTGCCTGGGCATCCAGATCATCACCGGCGTCGTCCTGGCCATGCACTACATCGCCAGCACCGACCATGCCTTCAACTCGATCGAGCGCATCATGCGCGACGTCAACCATGGCTGGCTGATTCGCTATATCCACTCCAACGGCGCGTCGATGTTCTTCTTCGCCGTCTATATCCACATGTTCCGCGGTCTCTACTACGGCTCCTACAAGGCGCCGCGCGAAGTCCTGTGGCTGCTGGGCTGCGTGATCTATTTCCTGATGATCGCCACCGCCTTCATGGGCTACGTCCTGCCGTGGGGCCAGATGTCCTATTACGGCGCCGTCGTCATCACCAACCTGATCGGCGCGATCCCCGTGGTCGGCCCGTCGATCCTGGTCTGGCTGCAAGGCGGCTTCTCGGTCGACCAGCCGACGCTGAACCGCTTCTTCTCGCTGCACTACCTGCTGCCGTTCGTGATTGCCGGCGTTACCGTCCTGCACATCTGGGCGCTGCACGTCACCGGCCAGAACAACCCGACCGGCGTCGAGATCAAGTCAAAGGAAGACACGGTTCCGTTTACGCCATTCGCCACGATCAAGGACGCCATGGGCATCATCCTGTTCCTGATCATGTTCGCGGTCTTCGTCTTCTTCTTCCCGGAAGCCCTGGGTCACGCCGACAACTACGTGCCGGCCAACCCGCTGCAAACGCCCGCGCACATCGTGCCCGAATGGTACATGCTGCCTTTCTACGCGATCCTGCGCGCCGTTCCGGACAAGCTTCTGGGCGTCATCGCCATGTTCGCGGCCATCGCGGTGATCTTCGCCCTGCCGTGGCTGGATACCTCAAAGGTCCGCTCCATGCGGTACCGTCCGGTCATGCGCTGGTTCTTCGTCCTGTTCGTCATCACCTGCCTGGCTCTGGGCTGGTGCGGTGGCCAACTGCCGACCGATCTCGTCATCTCCTTCGGAGTTGACAAGGCCGGTGCGCCGATCGGCCTGACCGTGACGACCCTGTCGCAGTTCCTGACCGCCTACTACTTCGCTTTCTTCCTGATTATCATGCCGTGGATCGGCCTGAAGGAAGAGCCTCTGCCGCTGCCGGCTTCGATCTCCGAAGCCGTCCTGGCCGCCCACAGCAAGAAAAAGGGCTAAGTCATATGTCTTCGTTTTTGACAAAGAGCCTGAAACTTCTGTCCGGAGCGATCGTCGCGGTCGCTCTGGTGACCGGCGCTCCGGCGCTGGCCTCCGGCGGCCACGGCCGCAAGCTGGCTGACCCTGGCTTCTCGTTCGAAGGTCCGTTCGGCACGTTCGACCAGGGCTCGCTGCAACGCGGTTACAAGGTTTACCGCGAAGTCTGTGCGGCCTGCCACAGCATGAAGCTGGTGTCGTTCCGCAACCTCGGTCAGAAGGGCGGCCCCTTCTACGATCCGAAGTACAAGAACCCGAACGACAACCCCGTCGTGAAGCAGATCGCCTCGGAATTCGAAACGGCGGAAATCGACCCGGATACGGGCGATGAAGTGATGCGCAAGTCCACTCCGTCGGACCGTTTCCCATCGCCGTTCAAGAACGACGAAGCGGCGAAAGCCTCCAATGGCGGCGCCGTGCCGCCGGACTTATCGGTGATCAACAAGGCCCGCAACGGTGGCGCGTCCTACATCTATTCGATCATGATCGGATATGAGCCGAAGCCCGTTGGCCTCGAAATCCCGGACACGCAGCACTACAACGCCTATGTCTCGGGTAACCTGGCAACGCAGTGGAAGGGCGATCCCCACCACGTTCCGGCCGGTGGCGTCCTCGCAATGCCGCCTCCGCTTACCGATGGCCGCGTGACCTTCGACGACGGTACGCCGTCGACGCTGAAGCAGCAGGCCAAGGACGTCGCGACCTTCCTGGAGTGGGCGGGTGACCCCCATGCCGTGGCCCGCAAGGAAACCGGCTTTGGTGTGATCCTGTTCCTGATCCTGCTGGGCGGCATCGTTTACTTAGCATACCGTCAGACCTGGAAAGGCCACCACTAATTGGTGGCCACACCCCGGTGGTCTGCAAATGGCCATCTGTCTGCGAGCCGGTGCTCACGTACTTAAGTACGCTCCGCTCCGGTTCTCGACAGCTAGCCATTTTCGACTCACCAGGCCGCGCCCACACCGCGCTGACACAAGAAAGAAGCCCGCTGGATCGATCCGGCGGGCTTTTATGTTCGTTCGGAGCCTGAGACGGCGGGGCTGCTGACGTCGGGATCCCGGGTGCAGGGGCTGTGCCCCTGCTACACGTTGAAGCGGAAGTTCAGGATGTCGCCGTCCTTGACCACGTATTCTTTGCCTTCCTGGCGGAATTTTCCGGCTTCCTTGCAGCCCGCTTCGCCGTTGTACTTGACGAAGTCGTCATAGGCCATGGTTTCGGCGCGGATAAAGCCCTTCTCGAAGTCCGTGTGGATGACGCCGGCGGCCTGCGGCGCCGTGTCGCCGACATGGATCGTCCAGGCACGCGCCTCCTTGGGACCAACGGTGAAGTAAGAGGCCAGGCCCAGCAGCTTGTAGGCCTCGCGGATCAGGCGGTTCAGGCCAGGCTCTTCCAGGCCGAGCGTCTCCAGGAACTCCTTGCGCTCCTCAGGATCGAGCAGGGCTATTTCCGACTCGATCTGCGCCGAGATGACGACGGAGTTGGCGTGGTCGGCCTTGGCGCGGGCAGTCACCTTGTCGGACAGTTCATTGCCCTTGTCGGCCGCCGATTCCTCGACGTTACAGACATAGAGGGCCGGCTTTGAGGTCAGCAGTTGCAGCATCTCCCACGCCTTGGTGTCTTCCTTCGAAATCTTGCCCTTTTCATAGGCGATGCGCGCCGGCTTGCCGTTGCGCAGTTCTTCCAGGGCGGCGTTGATCAGGCCGACCGTGATGGCGGCTTCCTTGTCGCCGCCCGACTTGGCGCGCTTTTCCAGCTGCGGCAGGCGCTTTTCCAGCGATTCAAGATCGGCCAGCATCAGCTCGGTTTCAATGATTTCAAGGTCCGAGATCGGATCGATGCGGCCTTCGACGTGCGTGATGTCTGTATCGACGAAGCAGCGCGCGACATAGGTGATGGCGTCGCAATCGCGGATATTGGCCAGGAACTGGTTGCCCAGGCCTTCACCCTTGGAGGCGCCGCGCACCAGGCCGGCAATGTCGACGAAGTTGATCCGCGCCGGGATGATTTCCTTGGAGCCGACGATCTTGGCAAGGACGTCCAGGCGTGGCTCGGGGACGGCCACGTCACCGGTATTGGGCTCGATCGTGCAGAACGGATAGTTGGCGGCCTGTGCGGCGGCGGTCTGCGTCAGGGCGTTGAAGAGGGTGGACTTGCCGACATTGGGCAGGCCGACGA
>CAMLLA010000355.1 GCA_946480525.1 uncultured Asticcacaulis sp.
AAACCGCTTACACTTTTGGCTACGCCGAACTCCGTTTCGCCATATCGCTCTAGGCAAGCGACAGGCTACGTGCCTGGCTTCAGGTAGGGTGCCGCGGCAAACAGCTCGCGCTCCTGACGACGCGGATCGTTTTCGATGCGCGGCGTCTGGTCGAAAATCAGTGTGCCGCGCTGCGGCAGCTCATAGCGCGGCCACTGCGGGATCAGTTCGTGCTGCGGATTGCCCGTACGCGCGAACTGGATCAGCGTCGTGCTCATCAGATCCGCGACGTGTTGGGCGGCGATCTGTTCCGGCGTCGTGCCGGTATTGGCTTCGGGCAGATGGACATTGTCGAAGACCAGCCCGACATCGTAGCCGTGATAGGCGCCCATACGGCCTTCGTGCAGCGGTGAGCCGAAATCCAGCTGATACATCCATGTCGGCGTGCGCTTCTTCGCGCGTTCCTCGGCCTGGATCAGGTGCGGCCGCCAACTCCGTCCGGCGGTGGCGGCTGCGCGCAGGACTTCGGTCGCGGTCATCTGCGGATACCATTCGCGATAATGCGAAATGACCCACTCTGGCGACAGATCGACCAGCATTTCCCGTCCCAGCCGCTCCGGCAGGTTATCCCAGGTGGTGTCGTCGGCAGTCATCATCGGGCGCATGAAGGCCGCCGTCTCATGCAGGGTGTTGCCGATAATCAGCGGCACATGGGCCGTCTCATCCGGCGCATCGGGATAGAAGGGATGGCGGTAGAGCGTCTTGAAGTCGAGCGTGGCGGCGAACAGGATTTTGTCGCGGGCGACGATCGGATCCTGCGTATCCAGGGCGGCGACGAGATCCTGGAATGGCAAGGATTTTAGGCGTGACACCTCGTCCGAGCGCAAGCCCAGCGTCCTGAGATAGGCTTCGGCACGGCGAGTGGCATTGAGCGGGGCGCTGGCGGTGACGTGCTGGCCGCTCATGGTCACGCACTGGCGATAGAGGCCATCGGCGGCGCGCATGGCCATCAGCCCGACGATCTTGCCGCCGCCGCCCGATTGCCCGAACAGGGTGACGTTGGCCGGGTCACCACCGAATTCGGCGATATTGTCACGGACCCACTTCAGCGCCTGGATGATGTCGAGATGGCCGACATTGCCGGAATAGTCGAAATCGCTGTCACCGGCAGCCGCGCCCAGCCGGGCGAAGTAGCCGTAGCCAAAGACATTCAGGCGGTGGTTGAGGCTGACGACGACGACATCGCCGCGCAGAGCCAGCCGCGTGCCATCGTTCAGAGGCGATGCGCCGTGCCCCGAGGCATGGGCGCCGCCGTGCAGCCAGACCAGCACCGGGCGTTTGCGGCCGTCATCTAAACCGCGTGTCCAGACATTGAGAAAGAGGCAGTCTTCGCTGACGGCTCCCTTGACGCTGCGCTGTGGACAGGCTGGGCCGTATTCGAAGGCATCGCGTACGCCGGTCCAGGGTTCGGGCGCACGCGGCGGCCGGAAGCGGTAGGGCGCGGTGTCGGCGCCGTAGCGGACGCCCTTGAAGACCATGACACCGCGCTCAGAACGCCCTCTCACCTTGCCGTATTGCGTTTTGGCGACGGGAGATGACGCGGCATGAACGGCAAGCGCCGCCACAGGTCCTGATACTGCGGCGGCGCCCAGTGCCGACAGTCCGGTAAGGACATGGCGGCGCGGCGGGGTCATCACGCGGCTTTCTTAAGGGCGGACGGCTGGACCTTGGCGATCAGCGCGGTCAGTTCGGCGAGCTCGGCTTCGGACAGGTCGCTGAGCGGCGTACGCACCGGCCCGGCAGGACGGCCGATGACCTGCATGCCGGCCTTGACGATCGATACGGCATAGCCCTTACCTTTGTTGCGAAGCGCAATGTACGGCATGACGAAGTCGCGCAAGCCTGCCAGCACAGCGGCCTGGTCTTCAGCGCGTACGGCCTTGTAGAAGTTCAGCGCCCAGTCCGGCAGGAAGTTGAAGATAGCCGAGGAATAGGTGGTGACGCCAAGCTTCAGGTACGGCGCGGCAAAGGTTTCGGCCGTCGGCAGGCCGCCGATATAGGTCAGGCGGTCGCCCATGCGCGTATAGATGCGCGTCATCAGCTCGATATCGCCAACGCCGTCCTTATAGCCGACCAGGTTGGCATTGTTGTCGCACAGGCGCGCCAGGGCCTCGTCCTCGATGATGCCGTTGTCGCGGTTATAGACGATGACGCCGAGCTTCGTCGCCTTGCAGACCGCGTCGATATGGGCTTCGAAACCCTCCTGCTTACCCGCAACCAGATAGGGCGGCAGCAGCAGGATGCCGTCGGCGCCGCTCTGTTCAGCCGCCTGGGCCAGCTCGATGGCGATCTGCGTGCCGTAGCCGCAGCCCGCGACCACCGGGACCTTGCCCCTGCCCTCCTTGACGGCGGCCGCGACGACGTCGCGCACCTCGGTCAGGCTGAGCGAAAAGAACTCACCCGTACCACCGGCGGCGAACAGGCCGGCCAGCGGCTTTTCCAGCATCCAGGCGCAATGGTCGCGATAGGCGGCTTCGTTGAAACGGTTATCGGCGTCGAAATGGGTGACCGGAAAGGACAGCAGCCCTGTCCCGATCGTTTGCGCCATTGCCGTGGGATCCATGCCCGCCATTGCGGCCTCCGTGTAGGTCGTACTCTATTTTGATAAGCTGTCGCAGCCGCATCGGCAATGATGCCGCACCAACTCTGCACGATGAACGCTATCGGCAAGCCCCGGCGACGTCCAAGCCAAAGGCGGCATTGATCGATGCGCGGAACGCAATGAATGGTGCATTCTCTGCCTCCCCAACCCGGACAAACTGTGACTAATCTGCTGTCAAATAACCCGTCCGTAATGCAGGCCTCAGGCCCTGCGATGCCGAGGCGGAATAAATACAGCGAGTGAAACATGTCCAATGTGACCACGGCGAAAGCGTCCCATGCCCGCTACTGGCTGATCGCCCTGCTCTTCCTGATCACCACGATCAACTATGCCGACCGCTCGACCTTTTCCATCGCCGGATCGGCGGCGGCAGATGCACTGGGTCTGTCACCGGTCCAGATGGGCTTTATCCTGTCGGCCTTCGGCTGGGCCTATGTGGCGGCGCAGATCCCGGGCGGCGCACTTCTGGACCGGTTCGGCGTCAAGCGCGTCTATGTCGGGGCGATCGTCCTGTGGTCGATCTTCACCGCCATGCAGGGCTTTACCGGGTTCATCGGCGGGCTGTCGATCGTCGGCACCTTGTTCGTCCTGCGCTTTCTGGTCGGCCTGGCGGAGGCGCCGTCCTTCCCCGGCAATGCCCGCATCGTCGCCGCCTGGTTTCCGGCGTCGGAACGTGGCACCGCTTCGGCCATCTTCAATTCGGCGCAGTATTTCGCGCTCGTCGCCTTTGCGCCCCTGATGTCGTGGCTGGTCCATGATTTCGGCTGGCGCTCGGTCTTCTGGTTCATGGGGGCGCTGGGTGTCGTCGCCGCCCTTGTCTTTTCACGCTTTATCCAGAGTCCGGAAAGGCATCCCATGGTCAATGCCGGTGAACTGGAACTGTTGAAATCAGGCGGCGCGGTCAGCATGGAAGCGCGTAAAGACGGCGACAAGGGCGGCTTTAGTTTCGCGCGCCTGAAGTTTCTACTCAGCAACCGCATGCTGCTCGGCATCTATCTGGCGCAGTACTGCATCAATGTGTTGACCTACTTCTTCGTGACGTGGTTCCCGATATACCTCGTCAAGGAACGTGGACTGAACATCATGCAGGCCGGATTTGCGGCCGCTGCGCCTGCGCTGTGCGGTTTTATCGGCGGACTGGCGGGCGGCATCATCTCGGACTTCCTGTTGAAAAAGACCGGTAATGTCAGCCTGTCGCGCAAGATTCCTGTCTATACCGGTATGTTCCTGGCCATGGCCATCATCGCCTGTGCCTGGGCCGATCAGGAATGGCTGGTCATTACGCTGATGGCCGTCGCCTTCTTCGGCAAGGGCATTGCATCGCTGGGTTGGGCCGTGGTTTCGGACGTGGCGCCGCGTGAATATATCGGCCTGGCCGGTGGCGTCTTCAACATGTTCGGCAATACCGCCGGCATCGTGACACCCATCGTCATCGGCTATATCGTCGCCCTGACCGGGTCGTTCGACGGCGCATTGATCTATGTCGGCGTGCATTGCCTGGTGACCATCCTGGCGTTTGCCTTCATCACCGGCCGTATCGAACGCCTCAAGATCGACTGAGCCCGACCATGATCAACCGCCGCCACCTGCTTACCGGAGCCTGTGCCCTCGCTGTCTCCGCAGGCCTCCCCGCT
>CAMLLA010000356.1 GCA_946480525.1 uncultured Asticcacaulis sp.
CGTCCTGAGCCTGACCTCCGGCAGCATCGATGATGCGGCGGTGTCTCGCGGCCTGGCTGCCGGCAACGGGCGGGCGCCCGCCATTCCGACCATGCAGAATCTCGACCGCGCCACGGCGCGCGCCGTCGTCGAGGCCTTCCAGACGCCCGGTGGCCTGACGGCGTACGACAAGGCCCAGATCGCCGCCACTGCCGCCACCGATCCCGATCTGGAAGAGCGGATCGCGCTTGTCCGCACCATCTATCGCGTCGATGGCACCGACGCGCTGGTCCGGCATTTCGTGTCGACCCAGCACATGCGCCTCATCATCACCGAGGTGAATAATCATGTGAACATCGCCGGGCTTTCGGAACCGGAAAAGTACCGGTTGGCCGCCATTGCCGCCGCCGCTCAGACCGAGCTTGAAGACAAGATCCTCGATATGGACGCCCGGCTGCAAGCCAAGAGCCTGTCGAAACCCGAGCTCATGCAGTTGATCGCCGCCTTCGACAGCGAGGCGCAGCGCAAGCTGACGGACCTGCGGCTAAAGGACGACGGTAAGCTGGATCGCGGCATCGAGCTGGATGTCGCCATGGCGCAGATCCAGATCCTGCGGAAGTACGAAAGCGGCCAGTAAGACCGTCAGCCGCGGGACTTTACCGCAGCCTGTTCGGCGACCAGACGGTTCGACTCTGTTTCCAGCCGCGCCTTCATCTCGGTCATGAACTCGCCGCGTTTCATGCCCGCAGGGATCGGCGGCAGGAATTCGAACACGACCGTGCCGGGCTTGCGATCGATACCGTGACCGGGCCAGAACTGGCCGGAATTGGTCGCCATCAAATAACAAGGCACGTCCAGGTCGCGATAGAGCGCCGCCACACCGGGCTTATAGGCCGGGTCGTCGCCTACGTTCGAGCGGGTCCCTTCGGGAAAGATGACGATCTGGCGGCCTTCCGTGAGGCGTTCACGGCATGCGGCCACCATGCCCTTCAACGCCTTGGCCGCATCCTCGCGTTTGATGGCGACCATGCGCGTCCGCCAGGCGTACCAGCCCAGAAACGGCAGATACATCAGGGATTGCTTGAGGACATAGGCCGGGCAGTCCAGCGCAACGAACGGCGCTATGGTGTCGAGCATGCTGAGGTGCTTCCCGGCAACGAGCGCCGGGCCGGTCGGCCGATGCTCAAGCCCCCTGAACTCTACCTTGACGCCGACGATCCAGCGCGCTCCGAACAGCACGCTGGCGGCCCACAGGCGGATAACGCCCATCGAGACCTTATGCGGCAAAAGAAGAATGGGCGAGCATATCACGGCGATAAACGCCATGGAGCCGTAGAGCCAGAGCATGAACAGGAGCGACCGCAGCCGCGTTACAAAGGCGCTCACTTGTGAATTCTCACTTGGCAGGTTTCGCTTGTGACGATGCTGCCAGGCTGGTGGCGGCGCCGTCTTCCGAACCCGCCTGAACTTCGTTGTTGTGCGCGCCCTTGTCGCCGAAAGCACGCGAAATCGACAGGATGAAGTCGCGGCCGAGAATGGCCAGATACTTCGTATATTCGAGCACCAGCAGGCGCGTGCCCTTGGGCGACTTCCACCACTTGCGGGTGTCGAGGTCCGGCGACTGTACGGGGAAGGCCACGAATTCGGCGTCGGGCATATCGGCCTTGAGCTCGAGCAGCGATCGCGGCATGTGGTAGTCCGAGGTCACCACGATCAGCTTGTAGAAGTCGTGGCCGCGCGCCCAGTCGGCGATCTCGCGGGCATTGCCGACGGTGTTTTCCGCCTCGTAACCGAGATCAACGCAGCACTCATAAAGGCGTTTGGATCCTTCGGTCACGTTCAGCAGTTCGGCACGCTTGACCTCGCGGTTGACGCCGGAGATGAACAGCCGCTGGCCTTTACGCCGCTCAAGCAGGCGCATGCCTTCCTTGAGCCGCATGTCAGAGGCTCCGGTCAGGACGACGATAGCGTCGGCCGGTTGTTCGGGATCGATGGCCGGGGTCGAATCGATGACACGACCGGCAAAGGCAAACAGGCCCACCAGCCACACCAGCACCACTACTCCAATAGCGATCAATGGCCGCATAGGTTTAACGCCTCTCCCCTTCGTCAACCTGTTTACGAACGACCCAGCAGGCGCAAGGTCACCAGTCTGGCGGTGACCATGGCGATCATGGCGACCAGAACCGGGCAAGGTATTAATACTAACAGGTCATGCCACGAAAAGGGAAGAGCCATTGCGAAGCTTTGCGACGGGCCGGTCACCTTTATAAGCGCCCACACCACTGCCGCAGCGGCGGCGCCCAGCAATCCGGACTCGAACGCCATGCGGGCAAAACGATACTGGAACCGTTCGGCGATAAAGGTGTCGGTGGCGCCGCACAGCGACAGGACGTCGACGACATCGCCGCGCGCCGCCAGTCCTGCCCGGGTGGCAAAGGCAACGACGGCTGCCGCCGCCGAGCCGATCATCAGAAAAATACTCATGAAAATCAATCGGATAATCAGAGCGCTTTTCTCGATGTCCTTGAGCCACACCGAGTGATCGTCAAGCGTGGCGTCAATATTGGCATTGCCGAGCGCGTCCATAAGGGCGCGCGGACGCGCCGGCGTTTTCGGATTGAGACGGACCTCGACGAGATTGGGAATGGGCAGGTCGTCCAGCACGACATCGCCCAGCCATGGCTTCAGCAGGTCCTTGGCCCGTTCAGGTTCGATCGCGCGCGCCTCATCGACGCCCTTGACGCCAGCCAGGACCTCTGCGGCGGCGGCGGCGGCAACCGATCCGCTCTCCAGCCCGGTCGGACGGACCTGGATTGTGACCTCGGCGCGGATGTCGCGCGCCCAGCCTTGCGCGGCGCGGTCCGACGCGATGACGATCAAAAGGGCCATGCACGACAGGAAGCATAAAAAACCGATGACATAGTGCAGCGCGACCTCGCGCTCGTCCTGGGACGGCAGGAGGTTGCGCGCGCCGGATTCGGGCGTCCGCCACAGACCGGTCAGCCACCTCATCCTTCACCTCCCTGTGGCCGGGGACTGCGCAGGTCGCGGCGGTACAGCTCGCCGTTCTTCAGTTCCAGGACCGGCATGCCGGAAGCGCGCACCAGGCTTTCGTCATGGGTGGCGATCAGCACGGTCGCGCCCAGCCGGTTCAGTTCGATGAACAGGCGCATGATCCGCATGCCCATGGCATAGTCGATATTGCCGGTCGGCTCATCCGCCAGGATCAGGGTGGGCCGCGTCACGACAGCGCGGGCAATGGCCAGCCGCTGCTTCTCGCCGCCCGACAGGATGTGCGGCATGGCGCCCAGACGGTGGCTCAGCCCCACCCAGCTCAGAAGCTCGGTGACGTCTTCCTGATACTGCTTGCGTGACTGGCCATGGACGACCAGAGGCAGTGCGGCATTGTCGAAAACGTTCAGGTGCTCGAGCAGGCGAAATTCCTGAAAAACTATGCCTAACCGCCGGCGCAGGGTCGCGCTCTGAAAACGGTCGCCGGGGCGGATGGTTTCACCGAACAGGGCGATCTCGCCCGACGACGGCGTCTGCGCCAGGTAGATCATCTTGAGCAGCGACGTCTTGCCCGCCCCCGACGGTCCCGTCAGGAAGTGAAACGATCCGGCGGTCAAATGAAAATTCAATGATTTCAATATCAACGCGTCGTCAGGCGCAGCCGCGTTGCCGTAGGCGAGACTGACATCGCGGAAGGCGACGACACTCTCGCCGGCGGGCGCGATACGGTTGTCTGCTGTGCGAGAAGTCATCGGCTAAGGCGCGGTTCCGGCGGCTTGATCAGTTGTTAAGACTTTTGGAGGAATAAGGTTAAGAACCCGTGTCACGGACGCGGTCAATGTACCCTATCGCACCTCGCCCATGATCCTCAGCTGCCCAAGTTGCGCAACGCAATACACGGTGAACGAAGCCGCCATCGGCGTTCGGGGACGCACAGTGCGCTGCGCCGCCTGCAAGGCGACGTGGCACGCCGAGACACCGATCGACCTGCGCTATTCCGAAGGCCGCGCCAAGGATGAGCTGGAGCTCAAGGAAGAGACGCCGAAGGCCAAGGAAGATCTGTTCCAGGTCAAGGCCAAGAAGCTGCCCGGCAAGTACCGCGCCATGCTGGAAGACAAGAAGCGTCTGCGCGCGCTGGCTGTCGAGGAAGTCGACGCGCGCGGCCCGGCCGCCGCCGCCGGTGCGCTCGAAGTAGTAGGTGGGTTCGAGGAACCAGCCCTGGTAGCGTGACAGGCGCAGCTCCAGCTCGGGGCCGGCGAACCAGTCGCCGTCGCGCGTGA
>CAMLLA010000357.1 GCA_946480525.1 uncultured Asticcacaulis sp.
GGAGCCGCTCGGTCGAATTCGAGATCATGACGGGATCGGTCGGCATGGCGGTACCGGTCGGCAATGGCGTGGTCGTCAAATCCGCTGTGGCGCATGACGACAGCCTGATAGCGCCCAAGCTGCGTTATATGCACGGCGCGCCGGAAGGCGCCGCTGTCGGCAATACGGCCAACTGGAATATCGACAACAACTTCAATGCAGACAAGCCGGTGGGCGAATGGAACACGCTCGACCTCTATGTCGTGGGCGACCGCGCCATTCACGTCGTCAACGGCGTTCCGGTCGCCGAGGTCTGGGGGCTGTGCGATCCGGAGCCGACGGGCACCTGCGATCCGCTGACCCACGGCAGCATTCAGCTACAGTCCGAAGGGGCGGAGACCTGGTTCCGGGACATTACTCTGGAGCCGATCTCCCACCTGCCAAAGATTGAAATCAAGAAGTAAACTTTAAAACCGGCGTCCTACCAGCGGGCGCCGGCATTGCGCATCGGCAAGGTCATCTCGGCCAGCATATGGCCGAGGTGCTCGCTGTGATGGCCGCGACGGCCGCCGATGATTGGCTCGGCCGGACGCGGATGGGCCAGACGGGCCTGGCGCAGGGTTGCATTGACGCGCGCGTCGAACTCCGCTCTCAGGGCCGGCTTGTCGACGGCAATGCCTTGCGCCAGCAGCTTGTCATCGACGTCGTCCATGACGAACAGCTCATCGACATAGCGCGCCATGGCATCGAGGCTGATAATCAGCCGCTTGTTGTTGACGCAGTCGCCGTCGCCCATGCGGATCATCCAGTCGCGGCAGAACTCAACGTGGGACTGGACGTCGCGCAGCGATTTGGAGGCGATGCGGGCGATGTCTGTATTGGCCGATCCGGACAGGGCGTCGAGATAGACGGCCTGCCAATTGGAAAACAGAAATTGGCGCGCCAGGGTCTGGGCGAAGTCACCGTTCGGCTGCTCGACCAGCAGGCAATTGTGATAGTCGGGCGGATCGCGGCGGAAGGCCAGCGTGTCGGCGTCCTGTCCCTTGCCTTCGATGGCGGCGGCCAGATCGAGAAAATCAGTCGCCTGACCGACCAGATCGAGCGCCAGGCTCGACAGGCCCAGATCGACTTCATGATTGGGTGCGTGGCCGCACCAGGTCGAAAGCCGTTGGCCCAGGATCAGGGCGTCGTCGCCCAGACGAAATACATATTCAAGCAGACTGTCGCGCATTGGCCGTCATTCCCTGTTTCTTATTTATTGTCTGCAGCATGCCAGGCCTGTGCGTGCGGAGTCGGGCCGTCGGTAGGCCGGTTGTCCGCTGATTTCTTTTGAAATTCCCGCAACGCGCGAAATCAGCGCCCGCATGCGGAAGCGGCCTGAATGGCTGCGAAACCGCAAGGCAAATTTCGAGGCGCAGGCTGTCATTTGTGGCACTCTTCTTGTTCTGCGCCATAAGCCTAGACAAAGCCTGTCCCAGGGTCAAATCAAAACTGACATTGGTGTCAATTTTATTTGAACGCCATAATGCTGTCGCATTCCTGTCATTGCGAACCTGTAGGATCCGGGATTCAATCCGGGTTGTGCAGGCTGTCGTAAGCGGCTTCGAGCAGGCTGTCGGGCGCCGGCGCATCTTCCGACAGTTCCCAGATCATGATGCCGGCGGTCTCCTTCGCGGCCAGCGCCGCCTTGGCGCGGATGGTCGGGCGGCCGTTATAGGTGACGTAGTCGCAGCCCGCGCAGGCCTTGCCCACCACGTCATAGCTGGCGGCGTCCTTGCCGAAGGTCGTCAGCACCTTCTGGAAGCTATACCCGCCCTTGTAGCCGTTGAAGCCTCGGCCATAAAAGGGAACGCCCAGGGTGAGCTGCTCTTTTTTCGCTCCCAGCGCCTTCCATGTGGCGATGTCCTTATGCGCCGCCGCCAGGGTCGAATGTTCAGAACCTGCCGTCCCCCAGCTTTCACCGATCTGGTCGTAGGACATCAGGTTTATATAGTCGAAATGCGGGATCGATCCGACCGGGATCATGCCGCCGGGATTTGAGGCCGTGGCGCAGGTCAAAAGCTTTTTGCGTTTGGTCAGGCCGTCACGAAGCGCTTGCGTAAACGGGACATAATTGCCTTCCTTGTCGATGGCCGTCAGCACCGCCCATTCGAGATCGACGTCTATGCCGTCGAGACCGGTGGCGTCGGCGAAGGCCAGCAGGTCGGCGACCAGCTTTTCGCGTGCGCCGGGACGCGTCAGTTCCGTCCAGTCACCTGAACAGCCCGGGATAATGCCGCCGCCCAGCGATACCAGCACCTTGACGCCCTTGGCGTGAGCCATGCGGACGATTTCGCCGACCTCGGCAACCGAACGCGTACCGTTGCCGTTGCCGTTGTCGGTATCCATGCAACTCATCGTGTCGCCGGTGACGATGCTGCCGTCCTTACCGGGATTGACGAAGGAGATGTTGATATGGGTCAGCTTGCTGAGATCCGTCATTTCCATCGTCGCCTTCATGTCTCGGAAAGCGGCGACATAACCGATGACGACTGGACCTCGCGGCTTGCGGGCTTCCGCGGCGGTTGAGGCGAGCAGGGACAAGGCTGCGAACGCAGCGGCGGCGGGCTTCAGCATGGCGGTTCCTCTCTGTTTGGTTCGAGATTGGCATTGCCGAACGCCGTGATCAACCAGACCAATTTTATTTATTGCCGTTTACGCCGTTACCATCTGGCCGTCTCGGACCTCGACAGGCCAGGGCGTAAGGCTGCGGCCGGCGCATGGCCCGCCGACGCAATAACCGTCCGTGATGCGAAACAGTGCGCCGTGCCAGCCGCAACTGATCAGGTCACCGCGCGAAGTCAGATATTCATCCAGCTCTTCGGCCAGCGGCATGCCAGCGTGCGGACAGCGGTCGACATAGCCGTGGACGCGCGCGCCCTGGCGGATAACGAAGCCATGAAAATGGGCCTCGCCGATTTCCAGGACGAAGTTGCGCGCCTTGCCATCGGCGACCAGGTCAAGCGGACCCAGTGTGACGCCGGCCGGCGTCCGGAAAACGCGGGCAAGGCTCATTCGGCGCCCGGCTGCTGCTTCGGATGTGCGGCGGCGAATGCGTCAAGGCAGGCGCAGGCGGCGTCGACGGCTATGATCTGGGGCCAGGGGGTAAGGTCGACATTGAACCGGCGCGCATTATAGACCTGCGGAATCAGGCAGCAGTCGGCAAGGGTTGGCGCAGCGCCAAAGGCAAAGCCTTCTCCGTACCGGTGGATTGCGGCTTCCAGCGCATCAAATCCCGCCGTGATCCAGCGTGCGATCCATGCATCGATCTGGGCTTGCGTCGCGTCGAACTCCGCCTTCAGGCTGTTGAGGACGCGCAGGTTGTTAAGTGGATGGATGTCGCACGCGACGATGGCCATCATGGCGCGCACGGCGGCGCGGCCGGCAGGATCTGCGGGCAACAGCGGCGGTTGCGGATGGACGTCTTCAAGCCACTCCATGATCGCCGTACTCTGGGTGATGACCTGGCCGCCCGCTTCGATGGCGGGAACCAAACCTTGCGGATTGACGGCCTTGTAGTCGGCAGCCGATTGCGCCCCTGTCCGCAGGTCGATCGGTAGGGCCTCGTATGGCACGCGTTTAAGATTCAGCGCGATCCTGACGCGATAGGCGGCGGACGAGCGCCAGTAATCATAAAGTTTCATCATGGCCTCGCGGCAAGGATCATTCCCCGGCACGCGCCGAAGCCGATCGAGACGAAGCCGTCGGCCATAGCGTGCGCGCTTAAGGTAATCTCATCGCCGTCTTCAAGGAAGGTGCGTATTTCGTCCGAAGGCAGAGCAATGGGCGATTTTCCGCCATCGCTCAGTTCCAGCAGGCTGCCGGAACTGGCCGCTTCCGGCCCGGACAGGGTGCCGGTCCCCAGCAGGTCGCCGGGCTGCAGGTTGCAGCCGTTCGAGGCGTGGTGCGTCAGAATCTGCGCCACGGTCCAGTACATATGGCGGGTATGGCTGCGGGAGATGACGGCGGCCGGCAGGTTCTTCTCACGCATCTTCGTCGTGCGCAGGGATACCTGCAACGCGATCGAAAAGCCGCCGTGCCTCTGGTCGTCGTCGTCCCACAGATAGGGCAGGGGCTTTGGGTCGCCGTCAGGGCGCGTGGCTTGCGCCGAGCGGAACGGCGCCAATGCCTCCGGCGTGACGATCCAGGCCGAGACCGTGGTGTGAAAGTTCTTGGCCAGGAAAGGCCCGAGCGGCTGATATTCCCACGCCTGGAGGTCGCGCGCCGACCAGTCGTTGA